>CAYPSH010000007.1:0-17820 GCA_964413445.1 uncultured Acetatifactor sp. | reverse complement strand
TCCGCTACCATGCGCTTTACCAGCTCCGGTGCAGACTCCAGGTAGTGGCCCACCACAAAGAAGGTGGCCGGGGCATTATGTTTCTTCAGGGCATCCAGGATCGGCTCGGTGTTGCCGTTTTCATAGCCGCAGTCGAAGGTCAGATACAGTACCTTTTCATCCCCCTCCGCCATATAGTATGCGTTGTATTGTTTCATAGCTTCAATAGAGGCGTTTCCTGTCGGCTTTTCTCCTGCCTTTTTCCCGAAGCCAAGCCCCCAGTTCTCCGCCTCCTGCGACACTGCGGGCACCGTCTCCCGGAGGCTTTCCGACATCGTCTCACGCGATGCCCTCTCCGCCTGATAATCCTGATACACCTCCGCCGCCACCCGGCCCAGCAAAAACATCGCCCCCAGAAATAGGATCGTGGGGATCACCCTGTCCCTGTGCATATAAATTGTCTTCATACAAAACCTGATCTGTTTTTCCTATATTATATGCCGCTTATCCAAAACCATGCGTGGGTTTTTGTCATCCCTCCTGCCAGCTTCCCAAAATTTCCTCACACTTCTCCGTATCAAGATCTTCTACCGCTTCCTGCAGCTTCTGCAGCAGTTCCTTATGCCGGTCGTCCAGGGAGTAATGTTCCATCTCGGACACAGCCTTCTCCATCTCGTCAAAATCCAGATTTTCCAGAGCGGACCGCATGTTTTGGAGCTGCTCGGCCAGAACGCTTTCCGAAACCTCGTGCTTCTCCTCGCTATTCGCGCTTTCTCCCTCCTCAAAATAAGGCTTCAAAAGCTCTTTACAGTCAAGGTATTTCTGCAAAAGCACAGGTGTATAATTGCGGATGGAATCTATCTCTCCGGCATTTCCCGCGGCCTCCATGCGCTGCGCCAGATCCGCCAGTTCTTCTGCCCCGATCTGCCTGGAGGAGCTCTTCAGGGAATGGACCTCCACGGTGTATTCCTTCCACATCCCCTTCTTCTCGTATTCTTCTATCAATGCATATTTCTTATCGACTACACGATAATATTCCTTTAACACAGCCCAGAAAAGCTTCTCGCTTCCCAACAGTCTTAAGGCTTCCTTTGTGTCCAGCCCCGGGATCACCACGCTGCCGCTCTGCTCTTCCTTCTTTGCCGTGTACTTCTGCAGCTTTTCAGGCGGCAGCCACTTTCTCAGCTTGGCCACAATGACCTTCATCTCGATGGGCTTCGCCACGAAATCGTTCATGCCTTCTCTCACAAACATTTCGCGGACACCCGACACAGCATTTGCCGTCAGCGCGATGATCGGCACCTCCCCGTTTTTCCCCAGCATCCTCCTGATGATGTGGGTGGTTTCCACGCCGTCCATCTCGGGCATCATGTGATCCATAAAGATCACATCATAGCGCTTAGCCTCGATTTTTTCGATGGCCTCCTTTCCGCTGAGGGCAGTGTCAATCTTCATCTTCAGCGGCTCTAAAAGTCCCTGGACAACCGTCAGATTGATGGCATTGTCGTCCACGACAAGGATCTCCGCATCCGGCGCAATGAAGTCAATGTCTTCCTCCTCATCGCTCTCGCCCGAAACCTCCAGTCTCTCTCCCTTGAGCACACCCGCCAGGGGCAGGGCAAACGCAGGTTTTTTCATGGTATACACATTGGGAAGGGGATATTTGCGCACGGCGTTGTATTTGTCAAGCACCACGCAGGTCAGATCCTTGTTGTCCTTCACATGATCCTGCACCGCATCGGTGTAAAGGACCTGCTCCACAAAGAGGAACCTCACACCGTCTTTTTCGATTTCCTCCAGCTGCTTTTCGGAGGTGAGCGCACGGTAATGCGCGCCCATGTACGTCAGATCCTTCTGCAGCTGGCTTTCCACAAACGGGCTTTTGATCAGGCCCGCCGTCTCAACGGTTTCCTCCAGCTTGCTGATAAAAGGATTCTTCTTGATGACCTTCTGGGGCAGATGAAAGGAAAAGGTGCTTCCCTCTCCGTAGACGCTTTCCACCTTGATGGAACCGTTCATCAGCTTTAAGAGCTGACGGCAGATTGCCAGCCCCAGTCCCGTTCCCTCGATATTTCTGTTTCGCTTGCTGTCCAGCTGCTGGAAGGATTGGAACAGCTTGTCAATGTCCTCCTTCTTGATGCCGCAGCCCGTGTCGCGCACGGAAACCTGCAGGTCGATGACATCTTCTCCCAGCCAGGCGAAATCCACCTGCACCCGGATCAGCCCCTGCCCGGTAAACTTGACGGCATTGTTGGTGATATTCACCATGATCTGCTTCAGGCGGATATTATCCCCCCAAAGCACCTCCGGGATTTCCGGATTGATATCCAGCAAAAACTCCACATCCTTGCTGCCTATGCGGGTGCCTACAATGCTGACCAGGTCATTGATGACAGACATGGGATTGTATTCCACCTCGTTAATATCCATTTTCCCGGATTCGATCTTGGAGAAGTCGAGGATGTCATTTATAATGGTGAGCAGCGTCTGTCCGGAGGATTTGATCTGCCTGACATAGTCCTTCGCCAGCGGAGGGAGCTCCTCTCTGAGGGACATCTCCGCCATTCCGATGATCGCATTCATGGGAGTTCTGATCTCATGGCTCATGTTGGCAAGGAAATCGGATTTCATCCGGGACGCCTGTTCCAGTTCTATATTTTTCAAATACATCTGATATTTATTGCCCGCTATCTCCGAGAGGATGCTGGCGATCAGCTGTAAATAATGGATGATACTGCCTATCTTTTCATTGGAGACCACCGAAAGCTTTGACGCAGCCTGGATAAAGCCTTCTTCGTCAAGACCGTTTTCCCTGGCATACTGCCTGAGCCTCTCCTCGTCCGGCTTTTCGCTTAAGACCTGCCCGCCGGTGACATAACCGATGATATGTTTTTCCGCTGTGATGGGCGCCAGAAAGTCCATCAGTCCCATGTGGCAGGTATATACACCAGGCAGCCCCGTCTCCCTGACCTTCCCGGCAGCCTTTTTCCCGCACAGTGCACACTTTTTCGCCCCCTCCGCAGTCGCCCTGGTGTACTTGATGCAGAAATCCGGATAGTTGGTCGGCTTTGTCACCGGATCTCCGTATCCGTCAAGGATCATGGCCGCGATCCCCGACATCTGGGAAAAAGCGTCCTGTATCTTCTGAATGACCTCTTTCTCGACCAGATCCGTGATATATAATACTTCCTCGTCAACTGTGTCCATAAGTTCCACTCCGTTATTAAAGAATCTCTTTGATGGTTGCAGTCAGTCTCTCCAGATTGATCGGTTTTAAAAGGTATCCCTGAGGCTTTAACACCAGCACATCCTGGATCTTCTCTCTGTCCGTGACGCCGGTCAGGAACACCACCGGAATGTCCTTCGTCTTCGGGTTGGAGCGTATCTGGTTTAATACGTCGACACCTGTCTCCCCTGGCATTTCATAGTCCAGAAGGATCAGGTCGGTGCTTTTCGCCTCCAGGAACTTGACAGCTACCTTTCCGCTGATGGCTGTGGCCACATCATACTGCTCGGACAGGAAATTCTTGATCAGCTTCAAGACGCCGCTGTCATCGTCCACCACAAGAATATGCCTTCTTCTGTCCGGCTTTTTCTTCTCCTGCTCCGCAGGAGCCTCTTCTGCGGACGCAGGGGCAGACTGAGCTTCTGCCTGTGCCGGCTTTGCCGCAGGTTCGTCCTCAACCTTGATCCCCAGCTCGCCCAAAAGCTTCTGCGCCGCGATGATGGGATCATTTTCCTTTTCCTCCTGCTCCTTCTCCTCCTGCTTTGACGTTATCAGCTTGAGTACCGCAGTCTCAATATTCTGGGAAGAAAGGGGCTTGCGCAGGAAAAGAGCCTCCACCGAAGGCACCAGTTTTTCAAACCGCGAGCAATCCTCGTCATCCCCCACGATGGCGAGCGGTATGGATTTTTTGGTGATCCTGCGCCAGGCATTTGCAAATCTTTTGATCTCATCCTCGCCCTCATCCCTCAGGCAGTACACAAATACATCGGGATTTACATACTTGATGTGGTTGAGGATGTCATCATACCTGTCTGAACAGCTCATACATTCGAAGCTGAAATCCATGTAGGTGAAAAACTCGTTCATAACAGTTCTGTTGTTTCCGCTGAGCAATACTTTGTACTTCATATGATGTCCTCCGCAAGTTTACTGTAAAAATATTATCTATCCTATTATAACAAATTCTTCGGAACTTTGCATTATTTTTCTGTCGAAAGCATATAAGTGATAGCAGGTTTATAATGTTTTCTGAATTTTGACAGATTTTTTTGTGGAGAAATTCGCAGCAGAAAAAGAATAAGGGGAATTTTCAAATGCCGACAGACTGTAAAGACAGGATCCTATCCAACGATTTTTATGATATTCTGACAGATTTTCCGGTGAGAGTCTCCGACGCGGAGGAATACGACATCTGCTACGCCAATGTGGAAAATATGTACAACATCATTTATCTGGACAAAAAGTTTGTGCCGGACCCAAACGAATATTTCTACGACCACAGGAGTCTGCCGAAGCTGTACGGTCTGATGCAGGAGGAGGTCTGTATTTCTGCGCCCGCCGCCCTGACGTCCGGCACCGGCGGGATCTGTCCCTTTGACCCAAACAGCCTGATCGTCAGCGGGATCACCCAGATCCAGCGCGGTCCCTTGAGCCTGGACGGAAGCGGCTGCATTGTGGTGGTGATCGACACCGGCATCGACTTTACCAACGCAGCCTTCCGAAACGAGGACGGCTCAAGCCGGATCCTGGCCATCTGGGACCAGACCATACAGACCGGTTCTCCTCCCGAAAACTTTTACTACGGGACGGAATATACAAGGGAGGATATCAATCTGGCTCTGGCAGCGGAAAATCCCTACAGCGTGGTGCCCAGCCGGGATGAAAACGGGCACGGCTCCGCCATGGCGGGCGTGGCGGCGGGAAGCGCCGTGGGAAACGGGCTTACCTATCTGGGCGCAGCGCCGGGGGCGGATATCGTGGTTGTGAAGCTGAAGGAATGCAAACAGTATCTGCGGGATTTTTATCTGATCCCGGACAATGTGCCCGCCTACGCCGAAAATGATATTATGCTGGCAGTGCAGTACGGGGACAGCTTCGCGGTCATGTTCCGGAGGCCCGTGGTCTTCTGTCTGGGGCTTGGCACCAACTACGGGGATCACGCGGGAAGCTCTGCCCTGTCACGGTATCTGGATGCCATCGCCGTAAAGAGGAGCCGCGCCGTGGTCGTCTGCGGCGGGAATGAGGGAAATGCAGATCATCATTTTCAGGGGACTCTCGATGACAGAAGCCGGGGCGGAACAGGCAGCAGCCAGGTTGAGATCAGAGTGGGCGAGAATGCCCAGGGATTTTTGCTGGAGCTCTGGGGCAATGTGCCGGATGTGTTTACCGTCTCCGTCCGCTCTCCCGGCGGGGAGACCATCCCGCCCATCCGTCTGGGGATCCGGGATGCCATCACCTACGGCTTCATCTATGAGAGGACGAAGATCACCATCGCCGGAGAGCTGGTGGAGCCCGCCTCGGGGGAGGAGCTGATCACCTTAAGGGTGCAGACCCCCACCCCCGGCATCTGGGTCTTTCAGGTGGAGGCCTCAGGGGAGATCCACAACGGCACCTTCCATCTGTGGCTTCCCATCACACAGTTTTTGAACACTCAGGTCTATTTCCTCACCCCCACGCCCTACATTACCCTGACAGAGCCTGCCATGGCGGAGGATGTCATCAGCGTGTCCACCTATGATGCCTCCAACAACAGCTTCTACACGGAGTCAGGCAGGGGCTTTACCAGGACCGGCGTCATCAACCCGGATTTCGCCGCCCCGGGGGTAAGTGTCTCCACAGTCCGCGGCAAAAAGACCGGCAGTTCTCTCGCCGCCGCCATCACCGCAGGCGCCGTGGCGCAGTTCATGCAGTGGGCGGTAGTGGAGGGAAATAATGTGGTTGTGGAGAGTCGGGAGATCAAGAATTACTTTGTGCGCGGTGCGTCCAGAAACTACGACATCACCTACCCCAACAGAGAGTGGGGATACGGCCGCCTCAACATGGTGGGCACTTTCGACGCTCTGATCGGGGTGTGAAAAGACACGGCTTTTCAGTCGTGTCTCTCGTCTTCGCTGTCAAAGGTTTCGCAGAATCTCGCCTGGAAGGAGGGCTCCTCTCCGCCTGCGTACAGATGGGAGATATCTCCGAAGCTGCTCATGCGGAATACCGCCTTTCCCTTTCTGCGCTCCTCCGTCACAAGGGTGGTGACAGCCGTGGGGGCAGCACAGGTGTGGTGCCACAGATTCATGGGGGACACATTCATCAGGTGGGAGAGCAGCACGCACTCCACGCCGAAGTGGCAGAAGAAAACCACCGTATCCCGGTTTGAGGCTTCAGCCCGGTAGATCTCTCCGTCCCGCACATAGCCGTGCTCCGCCAGAAGTCCGTCCAGATGCTCTGTCACATAGCGGTAAGCCTCGTCCACCCTGCCCTCCCGCATGATCTCGGTCTGACACCATTTTTCCCGGTCAAAATAGTCCGGATCGGCTGTCCAGTCCTGGGGCAGCCAGTCCCAGGAGATCTTTCTCCTCTCCGTATTGTCCGGGCGCCTGATCTGCGGCGGGAACTCCCTCAGCCAGTCGCACTCCGTCGCTGTCCTTCCCATTTTCTTTAAGGTAACCGACGCGGTATCCTTCGCCCGGCCCAGCGGGGATACATAAAACGCCTTCACATCCAGCTTCGAGATGCGCTCCGCCAGAAGTGCGGCCTCCCGCCATCCCTTCTCCGTCAGGGAATCCCTCTCATAATCCGGGTCACCATGTCTTATTATGATCAATTTCATATGCTTTCTCCGTTCTACTTTTCCTGCTGTTTCAAAGCCATCTGTTTTTATTTGTCCATTATATCCGTATTTTCCTGCAAAAACAATCCCCCGCAGAAAGTACAGCGCACTTTCTGCGGAGGATTTGTCATCCGCTTTTATTCCTTTACCTTCAGGCACCGGACTGCATTTAACACCGCCAGCACCATGACGCCCACATCCGCGAAGATGGCGAGCCACATACTCGCAAGGCCCACAGCGCCAAGGATCAGGCAGACTGCCTTGACCGCCAGCGCAAACACAATGTTTTCGTACACGATGCGCAGGCATTTCCGGGAGATTTTGATCGCCTGCGCCAGCTTCATGGGATTGTCATCCATGAGGACGATATCCGCCGCCTCTATGGCAGCATCGGAGCCGAGCGCTCCCATGGCCACACCGATGTCAGCCCTGGAGAGCACCGGGGCATCGTTGATGCCATCCCCCACAAAGGCGAGCATTTCCTTGCTGTCTTTCTCCGACAGCAATTCTTCCACGCTTGTCACCTTATCTGCGGGGAGGAGTTCACTCTTCACCTCATCCAGGCCGAGTTCCTCCGCCACATGCTCTGCCACCGGTCTGCTGTCGCCGGTGAGCATCACTGTCTTTTTCACACCTGCCTTCTTCAGCGCCAGGATCGCCTCTGCCGACTGCTCCTTCACCACATCGGAGATCAGGATATAGCCCGCGTAGCTGCCGTCCACGGTGAGATGGACCACCGTTCCCACATTCGTTTTCTCCTCATAGGGAAGGCCCAGCTTCTTCATCAGTTTGGCATTTCCTGCTGCCACTTTCACGCCGTCCACCTCTGCCGTCACACCGTGGCCGCCGATCTCCTCCACATTCAGAACCTTCGTCTTGTCGATCTCCTGCCCGAAGGCTTCCTTTAAGCTCTTGCTGATGGGATGGTTGGAATAGCTCTCCACATAAGCGGCAAGCTCCAATAACTTTTCTTTTGCAAGCTCTCCCCCGGCCGCCTTTTCAAAGGCTGCAGACGGATGGATCTCCGTCACCTGGAAGACACCCTTCGTCAGAGTTCCTGTCTTGTCGAAGACCACGTACTTTGTCTGCGCCAGAGCCTCCAGATAGTTGGAACCCTTCACAAGGATACCCTTGGAGGACGCCCCGCCGATGCCGCCGAAAAAGCTTAAGGGGATGGAGATCACCAGCGCGCAGGGGCAGCTGATAACCAGGAAGGTGAGCGCACGGATGATCCATGTGCTCCAGCCTGCGGGTCTTCCCATCAGGAGATTTATCAGAGAGGGGATGACTGCCAGCGCCAGCGCACTGTAGCAGACCGCAGGGGTATAATATTTTGCAAATTTCGTGATGAAGTTCTCGGTCTTCGCCTTCTTCATGCTGGAGTTTTCTACCAGATCCAGGATCTTGGACACGGTGGATTCCCCGAATTCCTTCGTTGTCTCGACCCGCAGAAGTCCGGTCAGGTTGACGCAGCCGCTGATGACGGACTCGCCTTCCTTCACCTCCCTCGGCACGCTCTCACCTGTCAGCGCCGCCGTGTTCAGAGTGGAGCTTCCGCTCACCACCACGCCGTCAATGGGGATCTTTTCTCCGGGCTGTACCACGATGACCGTGCCGATTTCCACATCATCCGGGTCCACCTGCTCCAGTTTTCCACTTTCGTCCTCAATATTTGCATAATCCGGGCGGATATCCATGAGCGCCGTGATGTTTCTGCGGCTCTTTCCCACCGCCACCGCCTGGAACAGCTCCCCGATCTGATAGAAGAGCATAACGGCAACGCCCTCTGCGAACTCTCCCTCCAGACCCTGGGACTCATTGTAGACGCCCAACAGCATGGCGCCCACAGTCGCCACCGCCATCAGGAAATTTTCGTCAAAGACCTCGCCGTGGGCGATCCCCAGCGCCGCCTTCTTTAAAATATCATATCCGATCACAAGATACGGGATCAGATACAGGAAAAATCTGGGATATCCCTTCACCGGAACAAAATACAGAGCCACCATCAGAACTGCCGCAATGATGATCCTGTACAAAACTTTTTTCTGCTTCTTTGTCATCTTCTCTCCCTGCCCTTTTTCATTTTCATCGGACAGGTGACTTTTCTTTGATCGCCTGCCCGCAGTGCAAGGCGCATGCCGACCTCAGCATGCGCCTGTGTAAATCGTACTTCATTGTTCAGTCCAGGAAGATCTCACAGTCATCCTCCACCTTTTTGCAGGCTTTCACAACGGACTGCATCACCGCCTGTGCGTCAGCACCGTCAGCAAACTCCACCTTCATCTTCTGGGTCATGAAGCTCACTGTTGCATCCGCAACGCCTTCCACCTTCTTTGCAGCCTCCTCCATCTTTAATGCACAGTTTGCACAGTCAACCTCGATCTTATATGTCTTCTTCATCCCGTCTGTCTCCTTTTCCACTGATTTTATTTTTGAACATCTGAACGACTGTTCATATGTTTATATTACCACACTTGGCATGATTGTCAAGGGGAAATCGAAACAATATAAAAATTTTTCGGCATGAAAAAAGCAGGAAGCCGACTTGCAGCCTCCTGCTCAGTTTTTTATGTTACACCTGATAGGATTCCTTCTGTATTTTTCAGTCCGTCAGACGTTTTTTCCTGCCCGGCCTCTCAACCCTGGTTGTGTCCGGAGAGTTCCTTCAGTTGTCCCACATCCTCCAACAACTGGTTGCTGCGGATGTCGATGACGGGACCTCCGGTTCCCTCAATGTACTCGCGGGTGATGGTGACCTTGCCGATGTTGTCATCCTTGGGGATCTCATACATGATATCCAGCATAAAGTCCTCAATGATGGAGCGGAGGGCTCTGGCGCCGGTGTCTCTCTCCATTGCCTTTTCCGCAATGGCCTCCAGGGCATCGTCCGTAAACTCAAGCTTCACCTCATCCAGCTCCAGGAGCTTCTGATACTGTTTCAGGATGGCATTCTTAGGCTCCTTCAGTATCTTTACCATCATCTCCCTGGACAGGCTCTCCAGGGTGAAGATCACAGGCAGACGGCCGATGAACTCCGGGATCATGCCGAATTTGCGGATATCCTCCACCGTGACCCTGGAAAGGATATTCTTATCCTTGTCATATTTATCCCGAAGCTCAGAGTTAAAGCCGATGGGCGCGGTCTTTGTCAGCCGCTCCTTGATGATATCCTCAAGCTCCGGAAACGCGCCGCCGCAGATAAAGAGGATGTTTCTGGTGTTGACCGTAGTCAGCGGCACCATGGCGTTCTTGCTGTTCGCGCCCACAGGCACCTCCACCTCCGCGCCCTCCAAGAGCTTCAGCATACCCTGCTGCACGCTCTCTCCGCTGACATCGCGGCTGGTGGTGTTTTTCTTCTTGGCGATCTTGTCGATCTCGTCGATAAAGATAATGCCGCGCTCCGCCTTTTCCACATCATTATCCGCTGCCGCCAGAAGCTTGGAGACAACCGACTCGATATCATCGCCGATGTAGCCCGCCTCTGTCAGGGAAGTGGCGTCCGCGATGGCCAGGGGCACATCCAGAAGTCTCGCCAGAGTCTTCACAAGGTAGGTCTTGCCGCAGCCGGTCGGCCCGATCATCAGCATATTGGATTTCTCGATCTCAATGTCGTCCATGGTGTTGGTCGCCACTCTCTTGTAATGGTTGTAGACCGCCACGGAGATGACCTTCTTGGCGTGCTCCTGTCCCACCACATATTCATCCAGGCTCGCCTTGATCTTGTGGGGCGCCGGGATATTCTTAATGTTCAGGACCGGCTCCGCGCCCTCTTCCTTCTTTTTCTTTTTTAACTTCTGCTTATTGGGGATCCCTCCGTCCCCCTGCAGGTCTGCCAGATTCACCACGCTGACGTTGGGATAGTTTCCCTCTCTGGCCATCCTGTCGAACTCTCTCTGCAGGTCTGCGCTGTTGAGCATCCCCTGATAGTCAAACTGGCTGACTGTCTCCATCGTCTTGTGCATACAGTCGTTGCAGACACAGATGTTGTTGGGGAGGTGGAACATTTTTCCTGTCCTGCTCTCCGGTCTGCGGCAGATAAAGCAGACATCCTCGTACTCGCTGTTGTCGCTTTTGCCCGCCTGTTTCATATCCGAGGCATCCCTGTGATCCTTTGTCAGATCCTTTGATGTCTCCTCTCCGCCTGCCGCCCCGTCTCTTTTATCTTCCGTCATATCTTCCTGTTTTTCATCGTCAAAAATTCCGGACATAATTTCCTCTCTTTCCGTAGAACCCTCCGACAGGCGCCTTCCGGCTCTGCCGCATGCAATATTACTGCCTGGTACATCACAGATGTACTAGTATCAGTATACTGGAAAAGGGCTTTACACACAAGTGAAGTTTTTCTAAAGAATTGAAACGAAAAAATGAAAATATCCCCGACCTGCACAAAGCAGGTCAGGGATAAGAGTTTTGTTGTTCTCTTTTGAAAATTTAATTCTGCGTTCTTTCGCCCAGAGTGATCTCCAGGTCAATGCTCTCGTACTCACCGTTTGTGGCACGCTTTACCGTGATGGTCGTGGTCTCTCCGGCCTTGTAATACTGCAGCGCATTTTTCAGATCGGTGGTGGAGGTGATCTTCTGTCCGTCAAACTTTACAAGGATATCGCCCTTCTTGATGCCCGCGTTCTCGGCCGGGGAAGACTCCTGCACATCGACAATAAACACGCCCTCAGGCATATTGTACATCTGCACGGCCTGATCGGTGATATCCTGCATGGTGATGCCGATATAACCCATCTCGTCTTCGGCCACCTTGGTCCTCGTCTGACGCTCCATCAGATCTGCGATGATAGGGCTTGCGGAGCTGATGGGGATGGCGTAGCCCATGCCCTCAATGGTGGTGCCGCCGATCTTGTTGGAGTTGATGCCGATGACCTCACCGTTGATGTTGAGCAGTGCGCCGCCGGAGTTGCCGGGGTTGATGGCTGCGTTGGTCTGGATGAAGGTACCTGTGGAGCCGTCCTCCAGCTCAAGCTCCCTGTTCAGGGCGCTGACGATACCGTTTGTCACAGACTGGCCATAGCCTAATGCATTGCCGATGGCGATCACGGGCTCACCCAGCTCCAGTTTGTCGCTGTCTCCCAGCTTTGCGATCGTGATCGCGGCCCTTGTCTCGTCGGAAAGGCTGTCCAGAGGCACTGCGATCACCGCCAGATCCATATCGGAATCCTGACCCTTGATGACAGCCTCCGCTGTGGATTCATCGATAAAGGTGACCTCAAGGGTGGTAGTGTCTGCCACCACATGATAGTTCGTCACGATCAAAAGCTCATTGTCCGCATTGTTCTCAGCTACGATAATTCCCGAGCCGCTGGCCGCTGCCGGTGTGCTGTAGCTCTGTCCCCAGAAATTTGTCTCTGTTGTCGTATAGTTGTTGACGATGGAAACCATGGCAGGCATCACTTCCGCAACCACACCGGAGATATCTGACGAGGTATAGGTGATGTAGGTTGGCTGTCCGGAATTATTTCCCTCCTGCTCGGTGGTGGTCAGGCCGGCACCCTCCGGCACTGTGGTATCCACCACAGACGCCTGCTCGGATGAGGTCGTTTTGAACTGGCCTGTTCCCAGCCCCACGGCATAAAAGCCAAGTCCCGCGAACACGCCGAAGCAGACTCCGAGGCCTACGCTCACCGCCGCTTTCTTTAAAAAGCTGCCCGATCCTGCGGCTCTTCTCGCTTTCCTTGCAGCCTTCCTCTCCGCCTTTGCGGCCTTTTTCTCATTCTTCTCGCGTTCCCTGGTCTCCTGTCTGGAGGCGTTTGCCTTTCTGTCAAGATCGTCTGTGGGATACGTGGTATAATCAAAATAAGGGTTGGAGCCTGCTCCCGCACTGCCTGTGGTCTGTGCCTCCCTGTTTGCCGCATTATTTCCTGTGGAACCGCAGTTCACAGAACTGTCATGCATGACATCGCCACAATTTTCATCCGTCCTGCCGCTGCCTGTGGTGTCATCATAAATATCATTTTCGTACATATCGATTCCTTCTTTCTTTCCTGTGAGGTAACTTCCGTTGCCTTCATCTTTATGTACCTTAGTATATCCGCCATTTGTGACGGAATTGTGTTTTAATTATGAAGTAAATATGAAACTGCCGCTTCCGCTTTTCTTTCTTTTTTTATTTCCAGTATTCTTTGTTTGTAGTGAGGGCAAGCACCCATTTTCTGGGGAGCCTGCGGTAATTTTTGCCAAGCAGATAGCCAGCATACTTAAAACAGCACTGCACGACAAAACCCGGGAACAGGTTGAGCTTCCCCGTCTCCTTAAAGTGCCTCCAGGCCGCCTTCACCAGCTTTTTCCCCTCGGATTCCGACGGCACATCCGCAAATACCTCCGGGTGGTCCGCCTGGGAAACCCCCATGTCAAAATTGCGCCCAAGCTGCTGCAGATTTGTATAATTGTGAGAATGTATCACCCGGGCCTCCGCCTCATAGCGGACAGCGTACCCCGCCCTGATGGCCCTGGAAGCGTAGATCATGTCTTCATTAAAAATGGTATGGCGGATGAAGCCTCCCAATTCCTCGTAGATATCCCTGCGGTACGCCGCGCACACATTGGAGCAGAAGAAAGTTTTGATGCCCAGTCTCTCCAGATCCGCCAGCGTTTTTTCCTCGGAGACATCCGGATAGTTGAATGCCCTGGACAGCTTCTCGCCCTCACCGGCGTTCTCTCCGGCAAGCTGTCTGCCGTAGGCGACCGCCACATCGCCCCTGAGATTTGCCGTCAGCTTTTCCACCAGCCGGTCATCTGCCGGCATGGCGTCCTGCGTCATGGTGATAAAGACATCCCCGTCCGAATACCTGACTCCCTTATGCCTTGTGCCTCCGTGGTCAAATTCCCTTCGGGAGAGATGGTGTACCTCTACATTAGAATATCTGTCCGAAAATTTTTTGCCGTATACAAGCTGCTCAAAATATTTTTCCTCCGTGTTCATAAGGATGATCTTCTGTACAGGTACTGTCTGTGTCTGAAGTCTGTCAAGGAGTTCAAACAACTCCTTGCCCGGCTTGTACACAGGAATAATAACGTCTGTCTTCAATTGCCTTTCCCTTTCAAAAAGAGGAGGCTTTACAGCCCCCTCTGATTATTCTATTTTATCTTGAGATATAAGCTGCCGTGTCGGATGCGATCTTACTGCTGTACTCCTTCACGCTGTCGCTGACGGTGTAATTCTGGTCATCAAACAGGAACTGATGCAGCCATACAACATTTGACTCCAGATCGAGAGGCACGACACTGCTTCCCTTTGCACCGATGTTGCCTGTGGTACGCATGGACTCTTCGGGGAAGCCACCCTCGTCCACGATGCTGTAGTTCATGATGTTGCCGATCAGATCCAGGATGGTATCGGAATCAAGGCTGGTATAGATATCGCCGATCACATCGTTAAACACCTTCACAAGAGTAGCCGCGTCCGCCTTCTTGGCCTGCGCCTCGATCGCCTTGATCACTTCACGCTGGCGGGATGCTCTCATAAAGTCGTCGCCCTTGGTGTAACGGATACGGCAGTAGGCTGTGGCCTGAATGCCGTCCAGCAGCTGATAGCCCGTCTCAGTAACCTTATTATAATCACACTTTAAGACTTCTGCAATACCGATCTGATAATTGTTGATGTGCTGGATCTCCTCGCTGTCCACATCGATATAGATGCCGCCCAGTCCGTCGATCACTTCGCTCAGGCCCTTGTAGCTGACTGTGACAAAGTCCGTAATATCAAGATCCAGGTTCATGTTCAGCATCTTTACCGCCTGCTCCGCACCGCCGAAGGAGTACGCAGCGTTACACTTTCTGTACTCGTCTGTGCCGATGTTCAGATAGGTGTCACGGTAGACGCTGACAAGCTTGATATCGCCGGTGTCCATGTTGATGCTGGCAATCATGATACTGTCGCTTCGGCTGTTTTTGTAAAGCTGGCTGTCCGTCTCCGCATCCACGCCGAACAGAGCGATATTCTTGTAGCCCTTCATGGTTTCATCCTCCTGGACCTGCTCATGGATTTCCAGCTTGTCAGGCTCCAGATAGGTCACCTTCGGTCCCTCACTGGTCTTATTCATGACAAGATACAAAACGGCGACCATCACCAGAATGATGATCAGCTCTATCGCAAAGATGACCACCTTTCTCCTTTTCTTTGCCCTGCGCTGTCTGGCACTCATTTTCCTTGTGCTCTTTCCCGATGTGCTGCGTCTCTGTTCTGCCATAATCCTGTCTTCTCCTTAGCTTTTTATTTTTTAATAGGCATTTTTATTGATGAAACCTGTGAAAAAGGTCATCAGGATAATCTTTATATCAAACGTGGGTGTCCAGTTTTCAATGTAATAAATATCGTATTCTATCCGCTTGCGGATGGAGGTATCTCCCCGCAGGCCGTTGACCTGCGCCCAGCCGGTCAGTCCCGGTCTCACCTGATGCTTGACCATATACCTGGGTATTTCCTCCCGGAATTTTTCCACAAACAAAGGGCGTTCCGGCCTCGGCCCCACCAGACTCATATCCCCTTTTAATATGTTAAAAAGCTGGGGCAGTTCGTCCAGGCTTGTCTTTCTTAAGATTTTTCCGACCCCTGTGACTCTCGGGTCGTTTCTCACGGTCCATGCCTTTTTCTCCTCGCCGGGAGCCTGCTGCTCCATGCTGCGGAATTTGTACATATAAAACGGTCTGCCGTGCAGTCCGATCCGCTCCTGCCTGAAGATCACAGGGCCCGGGCTGCTCAGTTTTACCAACAGTGCGGAAAGAAGCATGATCGGCGATGTGATCACAATGCCGAACAGGGAACCCGCGATGTCCATGACCCGCTTCAACATAATGTTGCCGGTGTTTGTCAGCGGCACATAGCGTATATTGATCACCGGCAGGCCCTCTAAATCTTCCGTGTAAGGCCTGCTGGGAAAAAGACTGTTGTAGTCCGGGATGAATTTCGTGTGCACACCCGACTTTTCGCAGATGCCCACGATTTCCTCCAGATAATTGTAATCCTTTAAGGACAGGGCAATGGCAATTTCATCCAGCTCATTCTCCGGAAGGATCACCTCAAGATTCTTAAGGCTGCCCAGAACTTTTACCCCTCTGTAGAGAGTGCCCGCGGGGACATGATCATCCAGGATGCCGCATACCACGTAGCCCCACTGCGGATTGTCCGTCAGACGGTCCACATACTCTTCCGCCGCGCGGGAATAGCCCACGATCAGAATGTGCTTCAGGTTATAGCCTTTCTTCCGGACGGTCCTGAGACCCTTGCGCAGGGCAAGCCGGAAACAGGAGGTGAGAAATATATTAAAAAGATAAAAGAAACCCATCACAGAACGGGAGATATTGAATTCCCGGACGACCATATACAGGGTGATGATGAGAGCAAAGATCCCGATGGTATTGGCTTTCAGTATGCCGTATATTTCAAACCGTCTGCGCACTGTCCGCTTGGGCGCGTATACATCACAGAAATAATAGATCAGCATATACGCCGGCACAATAAACAGAAGCTGTCGCAGATAGTCCGTTACAGGGAGCACGCCGACACCTGGCCCGTCGTTCAAAATATAAAATTTAAAAAAATAGGCAAGCATAAAGGATGCCGCTGTGATGGCGGCATCAATTATTACCATGAGTCTGTTGAATACTTTCTGGTTATCCTTAATCATAATCCTCTCCGCTGCCGCTCGGTTTCTGTTTTACTATTATGTTTCCTATCATATCATCCAGTGTTTAGGAATTTATGAAGCCATTTCTTAATTTTTCTTAAGAATTCGGAGAGTATTGAGGTAAAGCTGCCCCTGGATACGGAAGTAATTGCCCAGATTCTTAAATCTGAAATGAACTTTTTGCTTCCTTCCCTCACGGGAAAACAGCTTCCGAAAACCAGCTGCGAGGCCCTTCAGATACAGGACTCCCATATGTTTTTTGCAGAAAAAGAGAAATTTTATCAGGAAACCGACAAATAAAAAAGGCAGATTCCACAGCCACTGCAGAAGCGGCATGTTCTTACCGATGACATAGATACTGTTGGCGGCAGCCAGCACAGTCTTTTTTTCATTGTAGCGGGAGCCTGTGGACGCGCTGCCGAAGTGGATCACCTCCGCCCCCGGCTCGTAGTAGTTCCGATACCCGTATATTCCGGCCCGGTATCCGATATCCAGATCTTCCAGATAGGCAAAGTGCGCCTCATCAAATAGCCCTATCCTGTCAAAGACAGCTTTTCTGTAAATGGCTGCTCCTCCGCAGGCAGAAAAAATAACGCATGGTTTTTCATACTCTTCAGCAGCCTTACCCTTTCCTCTGCCGTATGCCCAGCCCAGGACGCAGTACCGGTCGCCCGCGTCATCGATCAGCTCCGGTCTGTCCCACATCAACATTTTTGCGCTGACCGCAAAGGCATCCTTTCTTGTCTCGATAGCCGCTGTAAGATTTTTAATAAATCCTGATTTAACTTTTGTGTCATTATTCAGAAGGACAACATACGGGGTTTCTGACAGTCTGATCCCAACATTGACCGCATGGCAGAAGCCTGTATTCTCCGGCAGGGCTTCCAGTCTGGTCCCGGGGAACTTCTTTTCCATCAGCGCAAGACTCCCGTCTGTGGAGCCGTTGTCCACCACCAGAACGGAATACTCCGGCGTATCCGCATCCTGATGATACAGGGCTTCCAGACACCCTTCCAGGAACCGCTCTCCGTTATAGTTTGGAATAACAACTGTTACTTTATCCATAGACCCTATGCTTCCCTTTCACAAGACTTTTGTCTGATACTCCGGCAGATACAGAAGCCGATATCCGCTCTCCCGCAGCGCCTGTCCGAAAGCGATTGCCGCTTTCTGCGCATCAAACCCTTCCGGCAGTCGGGACGCATCAAAGAATCCTGTCCCCTTTTGTTCCGCGTACGCCAGCCCGGTCACCTTTTCAAACAGCTCCCTGCACTCCGGACGCACCCGGAGATTTCGCAGGTCGAGTGCCTCCGCGTCCTGCCCCAGCGAAGCCCTGTGAAGATAACCGCTGTAGCCTTCCCGCAGTCCGGCATAGGATA
>CAYPSH010000006.1:3272-18017 GCA_964413445.1 uncultured Acetatifactor sp. | reverse complement strand
CCTTTTTCAATGTCTTTTTCATAAAAACCTCCTTTTAAAATATGTGTATAATTAAATTACATTATAACCTTTTTAAATCTATGCTACCCAGCCTCGAAGAATTGCGAAGCAATTATTCCGGATGAAACTTAGTTGTACTTAGGCACCGTACTCTGGTGCCTTAGTACAACTTTTCATCCTGTTACCCTTTGACCGCCCCTATGGTGATGCCCTGTACGAAGTATTTCTGCACAAAGGGATAAGCCAGCACGATGGGGCCTGTCACAACGATGGTCAGAGCCATCTTCAGTGTCTGGGTGGGAAGGGACACGGAACTCACTACCGCTCCGCTGACCGTTCCGTTGGCGATCAGCTTCTTGTAGCCTTCGATATCGTTGATCTTCTGATACAAAAAGTACTGCAGCGGATACTTTGTCTCGGACTTGATATAGAGCATCGCATTGTACCAGTCATTCCAGTAAGCCAGAGCGATGAACAGTCCCACCGTAGCAAGAGCCGGTTTGATCAGAGGCAGGACCACCTGCACCAGCGTCCGGAACTCGCCGCAGCCGTCAATCTTGGCCGCATCGATCAGCGAATCGGGGATTCCCAGGATGTAGCTCTTCATGATCAGCAGATTGTACACCGAAAACATCAGAGGCAGAAGCAGTGCAAAATAGGTATCTGTCAGATGCAGTGTCTGTCTGATCAGCAGGTAGTAGGGCACGAGGCCGCCGCTGAACAGTGTGGTAAAATAAAAGAAGAAGGAAAAAGCATTTCTCCACTCAAACTCTTTTCTCGCAAGGACATACGCCGTCATGGTCTGAAGCGCCAGACCGAGAAAGGTTCCCGAGATGGTCAGGCAGATCGTCACGGCATATGCCCTCACCACCACCATAGGCTCCTTAAACACCGTCTTATATGCCTCCAGCGACAAATCCTGGGGCAGAAGGCTGAAACCGTTCTTCATGATCGCCGCCTCCGAGGAGAAGGAGCCGGACAGGATCATCAGAAAGGGTACAAAACAAATCAGTGCGACAAGGCCGCAGAACGTATAGGCAATAATGTTCAGCGCTATGACGTCCCCGCCTTTTTTAACTTTTCCCAAGTGACTTCTCTGTGCTGCCATTGTCTTCTCCTCCCCTAGAATAAAGTGTATTCTCTGTCATACAGGCCAACCAGCTTGTTCACCAGCACGACAGTGATAAAGCAGAGCACCGACTGGAAAAGGCCCACGGCAGCCGACATACCGAAGTTGTTCTGAGAGATCAGCGCGCGGAAGGTCAGCGTGTCAATGACATCCGTATAGTTGTACAGAAGACCGTTGTTGCCCACCAGGTTGTAGAACATATCAAAGTTTCCTTTGAAGATGCCGCCCACCGACAGAAGGAACAGGATGATGGTCGTCGGCATGATCATGGGAATCGTCACCTTAAAGATCCTCTGGAACACATTTGCGCCGTCGATGGCCGCCGCTTCATAGATGGAAGTATCGATTCCCATGATAGCGGCCAGATACATGACAGAACCGTAGCCCACACCCTTCCAGAGGTTGAAGAAGATCAGGATAAAGGGCCACACCTCAGGCTTGGTATAGAAGGCAACCTTCTCGCCTCCCAGCGCAACGATCAGCCGGTTCATGAATCCGTAGTCGGAGCTGAAAATATTAAAGGCCATGACACCCACGATAACCCAGGAAATAAAGTAGGGCAAAAACATCAGGGACTGGGAAATCTTGCGGAAATGCTTGTTATGTATCTCTGTCAAAAGGATTGCCACTGCGATCTGTACCACAGTGTTGATGATGATAAAGGCCACATTATAGAGAACCGTATTTTTGGTCACCAGAAAGGCCTGTCCGGACTTAAAGAAGAACTTGAAATTCTCCAGCCCGTTCCAGTCACTCCCCCAGATTCCTCCCGCATAAGTGTACTTTTTAAAAGCCAGCACGATTCCGGTCATGGGGTAATACGCAAAGATCAGCGTATAGATGACCGCCGGCAGGAGCATGATCAGAAAGGCACGATACTTGTACGCCTTCTTGAAAAACCCCTTCACACCGCCTTTTTTCCTGACTGTTGTTTTTTTGCTCACGGCTTCTCCTTTCCTGTTGCGCATTTTGTTGTCCCGTCTGTTGCCCCAGGCCTTCGTTCTTTTTTGTGCTAAATTACTATGTCTCATTATATTCCCGGCGATTTTTTTCGTCAATGCACCAGACATCCAAAATCCGGCTCTTCAAATTGTGCGCAAATGAACAAAATAGGCAAAAAATTTGCGCAACATCCATCTCGAATGTTGCGCAAATTTTCGCTTAACAATATTCTGACTACTCTATCTGGGACGCATATTTGTCCTTGTATTTGATCCTGTAGATTCTTCTCAGCGCGTCGTTCACCCGCTCCTCGGAGATCACGCCGTCCTGCACCGCCTGAAGGACACCGTTGTAAGCCTCCTCAAAATTCTCCGGGTTCAGTATCATATCACAGCCCGCACGGATCGCCATGATCGCCGCATCCGCGGAATCATAATAATCGGAGATTGCCTTCCCGCTCAGGGATTCCGTGATGATCACGCCGTCAAAGCCCATCTCCCTGCGCAGGATATCCGTCACCAGACTGTCTGAGAAGACGCAGGGATCATTGTCTCCGGTCAGATTGGGCGCAGAGGCCGTGGTGACCATCACCATATCTGCCCCGGCGTCGATCGCCGTCTGAAAGGCCACCATCTCTTCGCTGCGGAACTCTTCCTCCGTCCTGTCGATAGAGGCAAGTCCCTTTTCGGGATCCTGCGTGGAACCGCCCAGGCCCGGGAAATATTTCAGGCAGGCGGTGACGCCCTGCTCCTGTAAGCCTTTCAGCATATTGCCTGCCATCTCGCCCGCGGTTGCCGCATCGGAAGAGAAAGCCCTGCCCGCCAGCACACTGCCGGACACACTGCTTAGGTCTGCCACCGGCGCCAGGTCAAGGTTGAAGCCAAGACTGCTCAGGGTGACGCCAATGTTCTGGCCCGCCATGTATGCTTCCAGCACATCGCCGCTCCCGCCGATGGTCTCTGCGGAATCCGTCTTTTCACCGATGCCGGCCGATGCGACTGTCGCCGCGCTGCCGCACTCTTCCTCCACCGCCAGAAAGATAGGGTATTTTGTGAAAAGCTCCGTATTGTCAAGCATCTCTTTGAGCTGGTCTTCCGACTGGATATTCTTTGCGGAGTAGAGGATGCCGCCCACTGCGTACTGGTTCAATGCCTTCTGTGTGCCGTCTCCCGCCTTCAGAGCCGTATTCACTCCCGTGATGGATTCCGGTGTCACGATAAACAGCCCCGCCACCTTGTCCTCGAGAGGCATGACGCTGATCCCCTCGTTCACGATCTCATCCAGCTTCTGCTCGGGTGTCAGTTCCACCACCTCGCTCTGCTCCGGCTCCGACTCCGGTGTCTGGATGCTCTCCTCTTCCTTTAAAAGATCGTCGATCATCGCCTGGCTGCTCTGGATCGCCGCCTCCTGCTTCTCTCTGACCGCCTTCAGGCTTTTGACCCCATATATCACTCCCACTGCAAATACCGCGATCAGCACTGCAAGTACCACATAAGAAAACACCTGGTTTTTCAGTCTTCTCTTTCTTCTCGCATCCCTTTTTTCCTGTATGATCTGCCCGTTATCTTCCGGGCCTCCCTCCTCCTGCAGATTTTCTACCAGAAGCTTATCTCCCTGCTGCTTTTCTTCCTTTTCTCCCATGTCCTGTTCTTCTAACCTTTCCCGCTTTGTATATAACCGATATCCGCTCGGATTCTCCCTTGAATTTTTCTCTTTTTTCCATCATAACCTATAATTGTATCTTTTTCCACAACTTTTACAATGGGACGGGAAGAAATTTTTTCCAACACAGGATGGGCAGAATTTTTCCAACACAGAGAGAGAGCGTATCAATTGAATTTCAATCAATACGCTCTCTCAGACTTCGTTATCCAAAGGACCCTACCTCGCTTCCTATTCAGTTTGGTTTTTTCTCTTCCATTTCATCCTTTGTGCTTTTCCACTTCCTCTTTTGTACTTGGTGTACTGTAACGGTCAGGTAAACTTCTCCTTTGTATCTCGTTACTTTTTCTTCTGTGTACTGGCACTTTTTTTAAATCTTTCTTTCAGGTCTTTCTCTTTGGTTCCCTATTCATTTGTACTTTATGGAAGATTCTTTTCTTTCTCCTTTTGATGATTTTATTATAGGACACGCTCGCCCTTTTGTCAACACATTTTTAATTTATTCTGTATAAATTGGAATAATTTTCCATTTTTCGACAATTATTCTGAAATTTCGATTTTGAGGTCTGCGCCGCGAAGCAGCATTTCTGCTGCAGCGCAGCGCGCATCACTCAAATTACTTTCGGCGCCGGATCTGGCGCTCTACAGCCTTGTCATGACAAAGATATCATAGATTGCCTTGATGGCAGCTTCGAAATCCTCATTTGCCACACCGATGATGATGTTTAACTCGGAGGAGCCCTGGTCGATCATCCTCACGTTCACATTGGCATGAGCCAGCGCGGAGAAGATCCTGCCGGCGGTACCTCTCGTGGACTTCATGCCCCGGCCCACCACCGCGATCAGTGCCAGGTCGGACTCTATCTCGATGGAATCCGGTTTTGCAAGTCTGTGTATGCCGGCAACCACCTTCTGTTCCTTGTGCATAAACTCATCCTGGTGGACAAACACTGTCATGGTGTCAATGCCGGAGGGGATGTGCTCAAAGGAAATCCCGTTCTCCTCGAAGGCCTGCAGCACCTTTCTGCCGAAGCCGATCTCGGAGTTCATCATGTCCTTCTCAATGTTGATGGAGCAGAAGCCCTTCTTGCCGGCGATACCGGTGATCACGTACCTGGACTTCTGGCAGGTGCTGCCCACGATCCAGGTACCGTTGTCCTGGGGTGCATTGGTATTTCGGATATTGATGGGAATGCCCTCGTGGCGCACGGGGAAGATGGCATCCTCATGCAGGACGGTGGCGCCCATGTAGGAAAGCTCCCTGAGCTCTCTGTAGGTGATCACGTCAATGCCCTCGGGGTTGTCGATGATCCTGGGGTCTGCCACAAGGAATCCGGACACGTCCGTCCAGTTCTCGTAGACGTCCACTTTGGCAGCCTTTGCCACGATGGACCCTGTCACATCGGAGCCGCCTCTGGAGAAGGTCTTCACGGTGCCGTCCGGAAGGGAGCCGTAAAAGCCGGGGATCACCGCATTCTTACACTTTGCAAGCTTCGCGGACAACACCTTGTCCGTCCTGACCCCGTCAAAGTCGCCGTCTTCGTCAAAGAAGATCACCTTTGCGGAATCGATAAACTCAAACCCCAGATAGGCCGCCATGAGGATGCCGTTCAGATATTCTCCTCTGGATGCAGCGTAGTTGCTGCCCGCCTTCTCCTTAAAGTTCTTCTCGATCAGGGCAAATTCATCCGACAGATCGAGCTTCAGGCCCAGCCCGTCGATGATTTCCTGATATCTCGCCCTGATGGCCGCAAGCTCATTCGAAAAATCCTTCCCCTGCTCGGCCGTCGCATAGCAGGCATACAGCATATCCGTGACCTTCGTATCATTCTTAAAACGCTTTCCGGGCGCGGAAGGAACGACAAACCTTCTCGTCTCATCGGCACGGATGATATCTCCGACCTTCTTAAACTGCTCCGCACTCGCCAAAGAACTGCCGCCAAACTTCACTACCTTAGACATCTTTCTATCCTTATTCCTTTCTTTCGTCTCTTTCCCAAACTGCCTGTCCTATCCCAGCCGGATCCTGTTGAAGACAGCATCTCCAAGCTGCTCACACTTTGTCTCAAATTCCTCTTCTGCCATGGGTCCTGTGAGATATCCGAAATCCTCACTTCGCCCGTCCACCGTGATCACCTGCCCGCCCGCGAAGGTCTCCTCCACAGCCTTTCTAGACGCAGACGCCGCCCTGATAAAGAAAGCGCACTCTGTCCCACGCACGTCCGCCAGCTCTGCAGGCTCCTCACTCCAGGCAGCCCCTACGGTCCTTCCCCGGTTTACGGCACACTCGATCACATCGGAGACCACTGCGCTGGCAGTGGGAAGCTTTCCGGCGCCCTTGCCGTAAAACATGGCATCCCCCAGCATATTGCCCGTGACAAGCACTGCGTTGAACACATCGTTCACCATCGCCAGAGGGTTCTCTTTGCCGATCACACAGGGAGAAACCATGGCAAGGACTTTTCCGTCCTCCAGAATCTTTCCCCGGGCCAGGAGCCTGATCGTCATGCCCGCCGCATTTGCATAGGCAAAATCAGCGGTGGTGATCTTCGTGATGCCTTCGGTGTAGATTGCTTCCGCATCCACCTTTTTTCCCGTCATCAGGGATGCCAGGATCGCAAGCTTCCTGCAGGCATCCAGTCCTTCCACATCCGCCTCGGGATTTCGTTCCGCATAGCCCAGCTCCTGGGCCTGTCTCAGCACCTGTGCGTAGTCTGCGCCCTCCTTCTCCATCTTTGTCAGGATGTAGTTGGTGGTGCCGTTTACGATACCCTGGACAGCCAGTATCCTCTCCGCGGTAAGGGATGTGGCAAGAGGGCGGATCAGAGGGATGCCGCCGCCCACGCTGGCCTCAAACAGATAGCTGCATTTCTTCTCTCTCGCAAGTGCCAAAAGCTCGGCTCCGTGCTTCGCCACCAGCTCCTTGTTGGAGGTGCAGACACTTTTTCCGGCGAGGAGAGCCTGTCTGGTAAACTGATAGGCAGCGCCCACACCGCCCATGACCTCGCAGACAACGGAGATTTCCGGATCGTTTAAAATGATATTGACATCATGGACCACTCTGTCTCTATAGGGGTCATCCGGAAAGTCTCTCAGGTCCAGAATGTACTTTACATGCATCTCTTCCCCGGTGCTTCTGCTGACCTGCTCATTGTTTTTCTCGATGACCTCAACGACACCGCTTCCCACGGTACCGTATCCCAGCACTGCTACTTTTACCATAACTGTCTCTCCTCTATGCTTATTATTCTGCGTCTTCCTCTTACTCTTTCGCAAGGATCTTCACGTGATGCACGCCCTTCTGATTTTCCATCTGCTCTATCATGTTGGAAATATCGCCTGTGTTCTGAAGTATCTGGACACTCAGGCTCAGGGAGGCGATCCCGCTTATGGGAATACTCTGATGGATGGTAAGGATATTCGCATGGTACTCTGCTATGATCTTCAGCAGATCAGACAAAAGCCCCGGCTCATCGTCCATCTGACAGGTCAGAGTGATGGTCGTGCCCTGGGCATTGTCGTGAAACAGAAAGATATCATCCTTATATTTATAAAAAGAACTGCGGCTGATACCAACTGCATCAACCGCTTCCTGTATGGTCGGAACCTTTTCCGACTCCAGAAGCCTCTTTGCTTCCACTACCTTTAAAAGCACCTCGGGCACCGCCTTCTGGGTCACTACGAAGTACTTTGCCGTCTCTTTCATATGTACTCCTGTCTCTGTCCGTTTTTGTCTCGCGGACATGTGTGTGTCAACGAAAGATATTCTAGCATACGCCCAAAAAAAATACAAGCACTTTTGTGAAAGTGCCTGTATTTTAAGTTGCCTGTTGATTTAGTTACGCCTTTACTGTGCTGTCTTCTTCGTCGTCCTTTTCGTCATCCTTTTTCTTTCTGGAAAAGAATGCGAGCAGGATCTCCACGATCAGGAGCACGATCATCAGAAGCGTCCACCTGTCAACCAGGATCATCGGGTTCTTCATGTTTTCCGTCAGGATGAAGATGATCACCGATGCGACTGCCGGGATAATGCTGAGCAGTCTGAGGACAGTGTGCCGTTTGGTCTTCTCCTCGTCCTCGTCCTCTTCCTCTTCTTTCTTTTCTTTGCTCTCTCTCCTCTCTTCTTCGTCCTCGTCCTCTTCCTTCTTCTTACCGATAAACCAGGTCACAAGAAGTACGATGCAGAGGATCACTGTGAGGATCGCCGCGATCAGGTTGATGAGCGCCCATGCGGCATCATCGCTGCCGGATGTCAGAGCGGTGGGCTCTTCCTCGATCTCAACGATCTCAGCGTTGCCGTTTTCATCGAAGGTGATCACGCCTCTGGGAGGCTCTTCCTCGTTGATCTCTGTATTTCCGTTTCCTCCGTTGTCCGCCGCCCCGGGCGTAGGTGTCACAGGAGTGGCCACCACAGGAGTTGTCACCACAGGAGCAGGGGTTGTGAGAGCTGTGTCAGCTCCGCCCGTGCCGGGTGTTCCGGTAGTTGCGTTATCCGTCGTATTGTCGGGTGTCGTGCCGTCTCCGGGAGGTGTCACCTCCGTGTCATCCGCGGGTGCTGCCGCTGCCGGCACCGCCGTGTAAACCACATTCACAGTGACATCACGGTTCGGCATTCCGCTCTCAGGACTGGATACGGAAGCGTAGTTCGGCGTGTAGCCTGCTACCGCGGGAGAGGTGATCGGCCCGAATGCCGTGCCTTCCGCAAACCTTCCCACATAGGAAGGAGCAAGTGTTGTGCCTGCGCCATCCACGTAGTTGATGGTCAAAGTATAAACTCCCCTGATGGTCAAAGTTCCCTTCGCCGTGGTATCGATGATAAACTGGTCAGTCACATCCTCACCCGCTGCATTCTTCACCACTGCCATTCCGCTGTAGGTGCTTGTGTAGACGCCGGGCTCAGTTCCTCTTGCCGCAGATGTGATTCCGGTCACTTCGTAGGTCTGTCCGTCAAAGGTAAAGGAGGTTGTCTCAAAGCCCTCCGCGCTCTGCTCTCTGCCGTTGTAGACAACTTCGTCACTGACGGGCTGCAGGGCGATGGTGTACCGAGGTGCCTCGGCGCTGCCGCGGTTCTGTACGTTTAAGGTACCGTATGCTGTTGCGATGATATAGTTTGCGGCCTTTGTGCCTTCGTTCAGCGTGTAGCTGAAGGTATTCTCAACAGTACCCACCAGGGTTCTGGTGCCGGTAAAGGTATAGGTCGCTCCGTCTCCTCCCACAAAGCCTGCCTCGCTGCTTCCGCCTGCAAGGTTCAGAGTGTCTGTCACGCTCTGCGCTGTCAGTGCCGTTCCGTCATATGCCTTCTGCGCGGAGGCACTGGTCAGCAGGATGGATCTCGGATTGATGGTCAGAGTGCCGTTCTGCGTCTTCACGTTGAACTGGTCTGTCACGTCGTTGCCGAATTGGTCAGTCACAACCGCCGTGCCGGTGATCTTCACCGGATATCCGCCTGCCTGATAATCCCTGGCAGTCACTTCCTCTGCGGTAAGTCCCGTCAATGTGAATATTGCGCCGTCCACCTCATAGGTATCCGGTGTGGCAAATCCGCCCACTGTATGGTTCTGGCCGTCGTAGGTCCAGGTTCCGCTGTTTGCCCGGGCCAGGAGTTCATATTTTGCCTCTCCCTCGCGCCCTGTCAGTGTCAGCTTGCCCGGCTTCTTCGTAATATCATAGTTGCCGCTGTCTGTGTTTGTATTCAACACATAGTCAAATGTGTTTTCCGCAGAGGTATTGGGCCTGGACACCTTCGCAGTGTCTGCAAATACATAGCTTGCGCCCTCGCCGTCTGCAAATCCGTCTCCGGACACTTCCACGCTGGGAGCTGTCAGTTCTTTTCCGCTGTACTGCTCGGTCAGGCTTGCAGAGGTCAGCAGTACGGTTCTCTTTGCGATCACCAGAGTGCTGTCCACCGTGTTCACCTTGAACTGGTCTGTCACATCGTTTCCGTCCGTATCCTTTATGATCGCGCGGCCCTCAAGCAGCACATCATAGGTTCCGGCATTCACCGCCCCGGTCCCGGTCACAAGCATTGTGGTCAGTCCGGACAATGTGTAAGATACACCGCCCACGCTGAAGCGATAGCCGTCTGTGGTTTCCGTAAAGTCTGAAGCCTGTGTGCCGCTCACGGTGTAGCCGCTCACGGTATGGGCTGTTCCGTCATATTTTGCACTGCCTCCGTTGGCAGTCACTGTGATCTCAAACTTCTTGCCCTCAGCCCTGTCGGTCACTCTGAGGATACCGACATTGGTGTTGACGATGTAGTTGGAAGCGCTCATATCCTGCCGAAGCTCGTAAGTGATCCAGTTATAGCTGTGTCCCACTACAAGCCTGGAGCCGGTTGCCCTCGCACTCACGAGATCACCGTCGATAAAGCCGTCTCCGCCGATCGTGACTGTTTCGTTTGTCAGAGGGGTTCCGTCATACTCCTTTGTGCCGGAGCCGGAGGTGATCTCCACGGTCCTGGGCTTGATCGCAAGCTTTCCGGGCACAGCGGTCACGTTAAACTGTGCTGTCACATCGTTTCCGTTGACGTCCTCCACTGTGAAGTAACCCTCGAAGCCGGTCTCATAATAGCTGTCTGTCAGGACGTCCGTTCCCCGTGCCACTGCTGTCATGTTGTTGACATTGACATAGTAGGTCATCGTGTTTCCGTTGTCCTCCACAGTCACGGGTACCCGTCCTGTAGCTGTCTCTCCCACAAAGCCTGTGGCTGTCTGCTCCGTTCCGTCATAGAGAGGCGCATCCGCACCGATGCGGCTGTTCGCGGTCACGCTCACCTGATAGAGGTCCGCCGCGTCTCTGTCTGTGACAGTAAGCTTTCCGTACTGATAGGTGATCCTGTAGTTGGAAGGCAGGATCTGATTTTCATCAAACCTCGCCTCAAACTTGTTTTCCGCATAGCCGACCTGCGTCACCTGTGCGGTTGCAGCGAATTCATAGCTGACACCTGCTCTCTCGGCTTCCAGGAAGCCCTGTACGCCGGTTTTGCCGGTCAGAGTGTCTGTCACTTCTCCTGCAGTCAGTGCCGTGCCGTCGTAAGCTTTGGAGGCGGTGGCTGAGGTCAGGGTGACAGGTCTGGGATCGATCGTCAGCCTGCCGTTTTCAATGTCCACCTTAAACTGGTCTGTCACATCGTTGCCGTCTGCATCTCTCACCACATAGGCGCCGATTACAGAGGTCTCAACTGTTCCGGCATTCGTCGCTGTAGCTTGGGCCGTCAGATTGTTCACATCCACATAGTAGCTTAAGTTGCCGATGGTCACAGGGATAATGCCGTCTGCGCCTGCGTTCTCAAAGCCGCTTACGGTGTGCGCTGTTCCGTCATAGGTAGTCTCGTGGCTGTTTGCTTTGATCGTCACCTGGAACAGAGGCGCCGTGTCAGAGCCGCGCTCTGTGATCTCCAGCTTTCCTTTCAGTGTCGTGATCTGGTAGTTGGAAGCCTTTGTCCCGGTGTCAAATTCTATCTTCGTGATCACATTGTCGGAGACGCCCACCAGGGTTCTGCTGCCTTCCACTGTGAATTTCGCGCCCTGTCCGGTCACAAAGGAGCCGGATTTTATGGTGTAGCCGCTGTTTGTCAGGGCTGTTCCGTCGTACGCCTTAGAGTCGCTTTCCGCCTGAACGGTAATGCTTCTGGGTGCGATGGTCAGTTTTCCGGTATTGTAGACAACCTTACACTGATCTGTCACCACATTGCCCTGGCTGTCCTTCACCACAGGGGTTCCTGTGACATACACGGTGTAGACGTCCGCATCCGTTGCCGTTCTCTCTGCGGAAATACCGGAAATGTAATAGGTTACACCGCCCTTCTGCACTTCGACTTCCCCATTGGCATTTTCCGTTGTGAAGCCCTCTGCTTTATAGGCAGTTCCGTCATAAGTTTCATTTCTGCTGTTTGCAGTCACCTCCAGCTGGATCCGGTTTGCCTCATCCAGCGGATTCACCTTCAGAGTTCCGTACTCGACAGTGATCGTGTAGTTTTCTTCCCTGGTCTCGGCATTCAGGGTGTAGGCAAACTGATTGAGAGCCTGTCCTACAACCGTCTGGGACGCCCCGGAAGCAAAGGTATATGTGGCGCCCTCTCCTGTCACAAAGCCGTCCGCCGTAATATCGGTCGACGGGTTGTTTCTGGTCAGAGGAGTTCCGTCGTAGTTCTTCTCAGCGCTTGCCGAGGTTATCCTGACTGCCTTTGGCTCGATCGTCAGGGTGCCTGTCCCCCTCGTGATCAGGAACTGGCTTGTCACATCATTTCCGTCCGCATCCTTTACCAGGGCTGTATCGGTCGCAGTTGCAGTGTAGGTTCCCACGTCCTTTCCTGTTGCAGATGCGCTGACGCCCTCCAGGGTATAGTCGATACCGTCGAAGCTAAAGGCATACACGCCCTGTGCGATCTCCGTTGCGCCGCTTACGGTAAAGCCGGTGACACTCTGAGCACTGCCGTTGTAAGGCGTCCTGCGGCTGTTGGGTGTGATCTTGATCTCATATCCGGTCGTGTCACGGTCGTATACGGTCAGAGTACCCTCCACAAGAGTGAAGTCCTCATAGTTCTTTGCGACCGCCTCATCCAGGGCTGCGACCGTAAAGGTGTTCCCGGAGCTTCCCACCGCTGTCTGTGAGCCTGTCACAGTGATCGCGGGTGTCTGCCCTGTCACAAAGCCGTCTCCGGTGATCTTATACTCATTTTTGGTGAGCGGTTTTCCGGTGTAAGCCGCCGTTGCGGAACCGGAGGTGATCGTCACGCTCCTCTTGTTGATCGTCAGCTTTCCGGGTGTGGTCTTCACTGTGAACAGAGCGGTCACATCCTCGCTGCCCTTCTTTACCACAGCAGTGCCGTCGACCTTGACATTGTACACACCTGCGTCAGTTTCCTGAACTGTATCCACAGTGAGTCCTTCTATTGTATAAGTCTCCCCATTGTAGGTGAAGGTGTTGCCTGCGTTTTGATCCACAGTGATCCCTGAAGAGGCCTTCACAGTGTATCCCGTCACCTGATGCGTTTTTCCGTCATATAATACTGTAGCGCTGTTTCCCTCGACAACGATTTCCTGATTCTTTTCAAAATAAGCAGTGTAGGTTGCGCCGTTTCCCCATCCTGTCTGAGGCATCTGGGGTTTGAACGTCAGATCACTGCCAACCAGATCGCCGGTGCTGTTGAACCAGCCGACAAAGTGGTAGCCGCTGTCCACCCTGGCGGTAGAGCCGAGCGCCTCACTCTCATCCGGATCTACGGATTCTCTGGTGAGCGATACACTGCCGCCCGTTGTCGCCGCATAGAGGATATCCACCTTGCCCTTTGCCGCCCACTGCGCATAGAGGACAGTGGACTTTTCCAGTGTGATCTCCTGACCCGGCTGGTAGGCAGTGCCCTTTCCGTCCTTCTGGGTATTCCAGCCCGTAAACTCATAGTTGTACCGGACCCAGGTGTTCTCTTTTACGGTTGCCGTCTCGCCCGTGTTATACATCTGGTCGTCAATGACTGCATTGCCGTTGAGCGCCCCGTTGGGGTCATAGGCAAGGGAAACCTTGTTGTCCTCCCATAATGCCGTCAGGGTAAAGACATAACCTGTCTCCTTCACAAACTTCCATATATCGGAGACTTTGATCTCCGTCCTGTAGTCATCCCCTGTGGCACCCGTTGCCCTGTAGATCTTTCCGTCAGAGCCCTTCCATCCGTAAAAGGTCTTCCCCTCTTTCTGGGGGATTTCCTCTGATACCTTGATCACATGGTTGGACATCTCCGACACGAAGTCATGATAATATTCCTTACCATCCGTGGGAGTGATATCCCCGCCGTCCGAATCATACTGCACCTTGACGGCGACAGGGTTGGCCTTGATGGCAAAGACCGTCCAGAAGTTGCCGTAGGCACCTGTTTTCCCTGTGTACTGGAATTTATAGCTGCAGCCCTTATCATAGGCATCCTTATACTTCGGAGGCGTTGGATTTTTATCATTCGGGTCTTCCATACCATAATAAAAGGATTCCTGGGTCGACCCCGATGTCCAGTCCGGATAGTCCTCCACATCCGCATTGCCGAATACATACACATGTTTGAAGCTTGTCTCTGCAGCATATCCGTCCGGCACTTCTACAAAGAAATAGGTGTTGGCGGACGTGGTCTCAAACTGCTGGCCCGGGCTTAGGACAGCCTCCCAGTCATCGCTGTTCCCGGTCGTGATATACAGACGGACATTCGAGGACAGATCGCCATCCAGCTTGAAATGGTTTACATTGACCGTCGCGCTCACAGTCACAGTCGCGGACTCTGTCTGCGTATAGTACTGCTGTCCGCTTTTGACACTGTAGGTGTGGGTGATGGTCGCAGTCCCGGCCTTTACCCCTGTCACAGAGGCGGTGTTTCCCGAAAACTCCACCGTCGCTGTCTCCGGAGCGTCGCTTGTCCAGCTCTCACTGGTGTAGTCGGGATCATACCAGCTGTCAGTCGCACTGGGTGTTCCTGTCAGCGTCGTCGTCTTCCCCACGGCAACCGCGGTAACTCCGCTGATGCCTAAGCTGTACGCCGCCGGAGTGACAGTGATCTCGCCCACTTCACTTAAGTTGAATCCATTGCTGTTCGTCGTCGCAGCCTCTGCATTCATCGGCACCGATGTACAGATCAGGGCGAACGCCATGAACATCACCAGTGCGCGTTTCAAATTCTTTAACATTATCTTACCTCCATTTGGAAACCAGCCGTTTGGGGTTCATCAGCCCGTCACAGAAACTCTCCAGCTATAAGTACAGTTATCCTCGGTAACGGTAAGCGTATAATCAGAAGAGGTCGCTCCTCCGATATCCACCCACTCGCCGCCGTTGCTGTACTGCCACTGATAGGTCGGTTCCACTTCGTCAAATCCGCTCAGGACAGCAGACAGCCGGATCTGCGAGCCGATGCCGGTAAATTCGCCGCCGATCACCTCATAGGTGATGGACACCGACCTCTCTGTCTGCACAGGCTGCTTCTTTGCAGTAAGGACCGCCTCTTCCATGAGTTTGCTGTTTTCCGTGAGAAGAGG
>CAYPSH010000006.1:0-3172 GCA_964413445.1 uncultured Acetatifactor sp. | reverse complement strand
CGGCGGAAGGATAAACTCATCCTCCGCAGCCGTTACAGCCGCATCCCCGTCGGACACTGTCACATCCACAATGTTTTCCTCTCCGTCTGTCGCTTTCAGAAAATGATCCGACGAAAATATTCCCGCTGAGATAACCAGCGCTGCCGCGGCCGCAATTACAATACCGCGCTTCCATTTCCGTTTCATATTCTTTGCTCCTTTCTTTCTGCCAAATATGATTCTGTCATGTTTCTCTGTTTATATATAGGACTTTAGTACTAGTCAAAAGGGTTCAAAAAAATTATAAATAAATTTTCAGGACGTTGCCGAAATGATCCGGTATACAGACCATTGCCCCCGCCGCTTCCTCTCCGAAGACAACGGTTCCCGCCTGCCTGTCATAGCTTTCCGGATATATTACTTCACCTAAGCCGAAGTCGGCATAAATGCCTTCAAAATCCACCCCCACCCCGTCGTCCGCGAGGCAGAGCTCACACTTGCCGTCGGAGCGGTTGAAGCTTATCAGTCTCGGGGCAGTCACATCCGCATACAGCACATCCATCTGTTCCGTCACAGACTGACCGTTAAAAAGCTCCACTGTCAGGTTCACGCTTCCGTTCCGCGTGGGTTCAATGGTGTATTCATGACCGTTTACCTCGTACACCGGCAGCCTGTATCCATCCAGCACGGCGATCACCCGCTTTACCGGCAGCAGGGTGTCGACCCTGATCCGGTAAACCGGCAGCCCCCGTTCTCCCTTCGGGGTACAGGAGGTCCGAAAAGCCGGCTGCACAAACATGGCCGGCAGGAACAAAAACAATACGAGCGCAGCCGTCAGCACACCCCTCTGCAGCCGGAAGCTCTCCTCCCTGTACAAACTGTAGCTTGACAGTTCCTCCATAGGTACCGTGTCAGGCTCCTGCCCACAGTCTGTGAGGACCTGTCTCAGAATTTCTTCCGCCTCCGCTGCTTCCAGCGTCGGCTTCTTTTTTCGTCTAAGTGCCATCCGGACTCCCCTTTCCCGGCTCAACCTGCAGAAGCTTTCTCAGATGGGATCTGCCGGTGCGCAGATACCGCTTTACCTCAGCCCGGCTGATATCCAGGTTTCTGCCGCTTTCTCTGTCCGCAAGCTTCTGATAATAGTGCTGTATCAGCACCTGGGATTCCGTCAGTGGCAGGTTCATCACCTGGTTTAAACTGTAAAGACGCCCGCCGATCCGGACTGCTGCGTCCTGCTCCCCGGACGGGCTTTGCTCCTTCTGCATTTCAAAGCACACCTGAAAACCGATGCGGTTCAGCCAGGCCATAAAGAGCTGCGGCGTCTGGAGGCTGTGTATCTCTCTCAGGGCACGGGTATAAATCCTGCGAAGCGCTTCCTTTGCCATATCCTCACTCGCAAGATATCTGCAGGCGTATTCATACTGGCGGCTGCAGGTTGCCATATACAGCTCCGCAAAGGCGTTTCGATTGCCCGCCTGCGCCATCCTGAGAAGTTCTCCCAGATACTCGTAGTCCAATGTTTTCATGATAATGTCCATGCCTTTCCCGGGCCTTCGACAGATCCTTTCAGAAGCTTTTTCACGCCGTCACCTGTCCGCGAAGGTCCTGTAGGACTCGATGGCCCTTCTGTTGGAGAGAGCGATCAGCTGGTTGATATTTTGCACCTCTTCTCCCTCCTCAAAGGCAATCCCGTATTTATAGCGGATCTCACCCTGAGTCGCCTTCAGATTCCGGTCAAAATTCCTGCGTTCCACTTCCCTTAAGAAATCCTCCATCTTCTCTGTTGAGCAGTTTGTAAAAATGGCAAGGAATTTGTTTCCCCCGTTTCTGCCAACAAAACAGACATCAACGGCAGCGGCCTGAAGGATGCCGGAAAATTCGCGGATCGCCGCATTTCCCGCCAGATGGCCATGCTGTTCATTGATGTCTGCCAGATTGATGATATCGAAGGTAATACAGCCGATGTCCTCCGGCAAAGGCTTGTCCAGATACTGCTCGATAAAGGCATCGCAGCTGTGACGGTTTGCCATCCCCGTGACCGGGTCGGAGAAAATCGTTAAGTCCAACTCTCTGTACTCCCGCCTTAAGTTTGCATAAGACCGGAAGTCCACGTACATAAAAATGAAAGAACATAAAAGCAAAAGCCATAGGATTGCAAAAAACACCTTCAGGTCCGTATTGGCTGCAATCATATGATATAAATCCCTGTCTGTAAAGATATAGATCAGTCCGAGCAGTGTCAGGGCGATGTAAAGCACCAGCTGGATCGTCTTAATTCTGTCGTATTTCTTCATGCCCTCCCGCCTTCCGCCTTATAAGCCTGCGCTCTTCACATACCACTTTCCGAGTCTCAGGATGATCTTTCCCCTGATCTGTATCCTGTTGACCTCTCCGAAGCTTCGGGAGTCCACGGATACCTGACGGTTGTCGCCCAGTACAAATACATTGCCCTGCCGCACAGTGTAGGGATAGATCACCGCTCCCTGCTGTTTCAGAGTTTCCCCTGTTCCGTAAACATTTTCCACCAGCTCTTCGTTTACGTACACCTCTCCTCCCCGGATATCCACCACATCCCCGGCAACAGCGATGACACGCTTCACATAATAGTCCCCGGAGGGCACCCGGATGGAGATGATATCACCCCTTTTATAATTTCTCACCGTCCGCAGGTACACCACTGCCTCCCCGCTCTGCAGGGTGGGATACATGGAGTCCCCGCTCACAAAGGATAACCCGATGATAAAGCGGAATACGATAAAGACGATCAGTGCGCTGATGATAAATGCCATTGAGTCATGCAGCCATTCCAGCTTTCGATGGTTATACTTTTTCAAGAACACTTTCTCTGCCTCCCGCTTTATACCTATCATTTTATCACAGGCACTCTACGTATTCAAATAGATACTATATTTTTCGTCAAAAGCGCAATATATTTGATAGTGTGATTCTTATATTCGGAGAATATTTCAAAAAAAGCCCCGGATTACCGGGGCTTTTTGTAGAATGTTCCTATTAAGTTCAGAGCAGAGGGTACTGATCGGTAAGCTGCTTTACAATGGCGCGGGCTTCGGGCACCTTTTCCTCCCCGCCCTTTATGACCATGGCGATCGCCTCAGCGATCTTGTCCATGTCCTCCGTGTTCATCCCTCTGGAGGTGACGGCAGGCGTGCCGAGACGGATACCGCTTGTGACA
>CAYPSH010000005.1:0-18312 GCA_964413445.1 uncultured Acetatifactor sp. | reverse complement strand
CGGAGACATTGCCTGCTCACTTTCCCAGCTTTCCAGGTCCAAATCCATATCCGCCATCCTTCACCACTCAGGAATTTCCTTTGCAATTTATCTTACCATAATACGGCAGGAAAATTTATGCCGAAACATGAAATGTCGGCATAGAATCGATTATCTCCTGAAGCGGACTCCACGACATGGGATCGAAGTCGTCCTGGGAATCCTCTTCGTTTTCTTTGAAAGTATGGTTTACAGCCGTCTTATTCTTTTGTTTCAGATCAGAATCATTGTTCGGAAGTCTGAGATAGTCCGATGACTGTTTAAATTCTTTCGCGACCTCACTCATCGCAGCCTGAATGTATTCCTTGTATGGATCTTTGTCGGATACGCTGCTCATGGATGATGTGATGATGTCGTTTGCCTGCTGCTTGGTTTTTGCATTTTTCAGCTGCGAAGCCATACTATCCGCCATTGCACGGATCCTCAGATACTGCATGTACATTTGCGGATTCGTTTTTTTCAGGAAACTTATCTCTTTTGGAGACAGCTTCTTTCCGGATTTCAGTTTTGCCTCAATCCTGGCATACATCTTCTCCTTATCTTCGTCGGACATGCTCTCGCTGTCATCATTGATCTTATCCAGGAAATATTCCGCAAGTTCCGACTTCGTTTGAATCGATCTCTTCTCTTTTTGAGAGCTTGTTGTATTTTCCAAAATTGTATTGATATTAAAATTCAAATTGACCTGGCTCATCGCACTTCTCCTCATTTTGTAGATTTGACGAAATTGATTTTCTGTACTTCCTGCATGCATTTTATATCGTCAGGAATCTGTCAGACATGAGGAGAATCTGCAAAGATGAGCTATATTCAACGCTTTCTCTTCCGGAGATTTTCCGACTGTACGATCAGGATATCGCCGGTGTTTACCCGCAGTCTCTCATCCGCCACGATCGTCATCTCCCCGCGGATGACCATATACACGCGGACATTGTAATTCTTTGACATTTCCCCAATGGTGAGCCCTGCATATCTGCTTTTCCCGTCAATCAAAATCTCCCCGATCTTCTCAATATCCGTCAGCTTATGATCTGTCGCCATTTCCCTCTGGTACATCTCAACAAATCCCGCGCTGATGATACCGGTCGGGATCGCAACAACGCCGACACCCAGGAAGGCTATGACGATCGCCATACATTTTCCGATGATCGTGACCGGATAGATATCTCCGTACCCGACCGTCAGAAGCGTGGACATCGCCCACCAGATGCCGGAAAAGGCGTTTGCGAACTGCTCCGGCTGTGCATCGTGCTCTGCGCTGTACATACAGAGGCTGCTTGCCAGCATCAGGACCAGGATGATGAACAGGGAGGAAGCGATCTGATTGCGTTTTTCAGAGAGTACAGAGGTGATGACATTGAACGAATCATACTTTGCATTCAGCCGGAACAGGTGGAAGATCCGTACAACGCGCAGCATCCGGAATACCACAAACCCACTCAAAAAGAAAAAAGGCAGGATCGTGAGCAGGTCGATCACTCCGTCATAGGAGTACAGGAAACGGATGCGCGCTCTTCCCCTGCCACACTGCGGATACAGGTACTCTGCGGTCCAAATGCGGAGGATATATTCGATGCAGAAGATCACGATGGTTATCATTTCCAGAGCATGGAGCACACCGCCATACTCTGCAAGCTCGTCGTATGTCTCCAGGAACATACATATGATATTTGTAAAAATGACTGCAACAATAAAAATATCAAAAACAAGGCTTGGGACGTCGTCTTTATTCCCGATCTGTATGATGTCAAACACTCTTTTTTTCATTGTTCTGTTCACTGTTCTGTTCATTTTAATATATTCGAAATAAAGAAATTATCTGAATAATAGCATAAATATTCATTATATTCAATAGTTTCGCATATCTTTTCTGTATTCGGAAGGAGCAATTCCCTGATACTTCTTAAAAGCCCGTGAAAAATAAAAGACATCCGCAAAGCCGCAGGACGCGGCTGTACTCTTGACTGTCGCACCCATGGCCAGCATCTTCTTCGCCTGCTCCAGGCGGTAATTCATCAGATAACGGTTTGGGGAAAGCCCCTGTTCCTGCTCAAACAGGCGGTACAGTGTCACTCTGCTGACATTCATCTGGCTGCAGAGCTGCTCCACATGAAAGCCGCATCTGTGATAGCCGCTCTCGATCAGCGCAAGCGCCGTTGCGATCCTGTCCTGCCCCTGATGTCTTTCCAAGACTCCCGGAAAACCGTCCAGATAAATTCCAAGGATCGTCATCAGTATTCCGTCCGCCTCCCACCGGTTTTTCTGCAAGATATCGCGTTCCAAAAGCCTCTGATACAGCGGCAGCAGTTGTTCTCCCGGTATCGTCCCGCAGACGGGCTGCTCTTTTCCGAATCCGGTCATGGCAAGGTATTCTTCCGCCTCATCCCCCGTGAAATCCACCCAGTAATATTCCCACGGCTCCTCTTCTGCCGGGTAATATTCGACCATGGTAAACGGGCGGATCAGAAAGCTCTCCCCCGCCGTCACACGGTAACACTTCCCGTTCACCTTCAGATACCCGCTCCCGCCGCTGACATAATGAATGATGTAGCAGGCCCGTATGCCCGGGCCCCAGCCCTTCATATGTTCTCTGTCCCTTGTCCCGGCTGCCGTCAGCCTTATCCTTCTCTCCCCCATTTTTTCCTCCGGACTTCATTTTGAACGTTTTGTCCATGTTATTGTAACATATCTGCATGTCAGTGCAAGACTTTTCCATGTACAATATGCTTACAGTTCAGCTATACAAAAAGATATGTATACCTCAGGAGGGATTGAAAGATGGTAAAACTGACACCACCCATGGGTTGGAATTCCTGGAACACCTTCGGTTCCGAAATCAACGAAAAGCTCATCATGGAGTCCGCAGACAGTATGGTTGAGAGCGGGCTTCTCGAAAGCGGCTACGAGTATCTGGTCATCGACGACTGCTGGTCCCTCAGGGAGCGGGATAAGGACGGGCGTCTGGTCGCTGACCCTGAGAAATTCCCCCACGGCATGAAGGCCGTAGCCGACTATGTCCATCAGAAGGGCCTCAAGTTCGGCATGTACTCCTGCGCCGGAAATCTGACCTGTGCCGGATATCCGGGAAGCTTTGAGCATGAATTTATCGATGCCGCCACCTTCGCGGAATGGGGTGTGGATTTTCTGAAATATGACTATTGCTACCACAGCGCGATCATTCCCGGTGAAATCCTCTACCGCAGGATGGGACTTGCCCTGGAAAACTGCGGCCGCGACATCCTGTTCAGCGCCTGCTCCTGGGGCGCGGATGAGACGCATGAGTGGATCAAGACCTCTTCCGCTTCCATGTGGCGCTCCACCGGCGATATCTTTGACACCTGGGAATCCATCGCGGATCTGACCAGACAGCAGCTGCGCTTACACCCTTACAATGGTGTGGGCTGCTTCAACGACATGGATATGCTGGTTGTGGGAATGCACGGCAAGGGAAATGTGGGGCTCTCCGGCTGCAGTGACATCCAGTACCGCACCCATTTTTCCATCTGGTCCTTCCTGGGCTCCCCCCTGATGATCGGCTGTGACATCCGGGATATGACCCCTGCCACAAAAGAGATCCTGACAAAGAAGGAGCTGATCGAGATCAATCAGGATCCCGCCTGCCGCCAGCCCTATAAGATCACAGGCATCTGGCAGGACAGGGGTGACATCATCTCCTACGCCAAACATCTGGCAGGCGGCGACATTGCCATCGGACTGTTCAACCTGAAGGGGGAAAAGGGAACTGTACGTTTCAATCTGGATGAGCTGGGACTGCCCCACAGCACGGGAAAGACCCTGGAGATGACTGACATCTGGACCGGGAAGAAGGCTTCCACGGCAAACTCCACCTTCATGTGGGAGCTGGAGCCCTATGACTGTGCCGTATTCCGCGCAAAGGTGGTCGATCTTTCATGAGCCAGTGTATGAACTGCGGGAAGGTCTTAAGCCACAACGAGATCGGCGCCCACAAAAAATTCGTGAACCGCGCCAGCACTTCCTTTCTCTGCAGGGAGTGCCTGGCGGCAAAATTCGACATTCCGCCGGAACTCATCGACAAAAAAATCGAACAATTAAAGGAACAGGGCTGCACGCTTTTCGTGTAGCCCCTTTTTTGTTTAAAAAGTATGAACTTTCTGTGTCTTCGTTTTTATTCCGCTGCTCTTATGACGATAGATAATTTGGTGTCGGAGGATTGCTTTCGCATTCCACATACAGGCATTTCAGGAAGGAAAAAATAAAGGAAAAGACATGAAAAAAGTAGGTATCGTAATCTGCAATTATAACAGAGCTGACAGTATTTTGAAGTGTATCCAGTGTATACTGGAGCAAAAATTTTCCGACTACGATATTTATGTGGTAGACAATGCCTCCACGGACGGCTCCGTCCCATCGATCCGCGAAAAATACGGAGACCGTGTGGAGCTTATCGTAAACAAGGTGAATCTGGGCGGTTCCGGCGGTTTTAACACAGGTCTTAAAGCAGCGTATTCAAAAGGGTATCCTTATCTGATGTGCATCGACAACGATGCTATGCTGGATGAGAACGCAGTGGGAAATCTGGCTGCGTTTCTCGACGAGCACAAAGAAGTCGGTATCGCCGCTTCCAAAATAGATCAGCTGGAGGATCCTGATCATATACAGCAGTTTGGACAGACGATCGATTTCGAGTCTTTCTGTACGGATGTCCCCTATCTGAATATGCCGGAGGACGGAACTATGCCGGAATACCTGTATGTCGACAGCGTGGCGGCCTGTTCCCTGATGATACGGCGCTCCACCATTGAAAAAATAGGATTTATGCCGGAAGAGAATTTCCTGTACTGGGATGACACAGAATGGTGCTATCTTTGCAATCAGGCAGGGATGAAAGTAGCATCGGTAGGTACATCGATAGCCCTTCACGCCATGGGTGCTAAAAAAGAGGAGGTAACTACTTTTCCAACCTATTACGCCTGGAGAAACTGGATCAGATTTTTTTCAAAATATACCCCCAGAGACCGCTGGGACAAAATGGCAGAAACCTTTCTCAATTCCGTTTTTTCCATAGTGTATGCAGGAATCCATAAGGGGGAGTATAACAAGATGAAGACCGTAATGCTTGCCTACGATGATGCGATCCACGGTATTACAGGCAAGGCCGGAGAAAACCGCATCTTTGATATAGATGTCAACTATAAGCCATTCCAAAAGCTTTTCTCTTCAGCAAAGTATTTTTATCTTGAAGAGGGGGAATTTCCCGCGCTTGCCGGGTGGCTGAAAGGTCTGCCGCAGCAGTTAGGTATAGATGTAAACTGGATCGACAGACCTTCGGCCGGTGCAAAGACAATTTCCCTGTGCGATACTATATTTACATTAGATGACCTGAGCTTGTCAAAGGTATATATAGATATCGACAGATGTATCCTGCAGGGCAAGGATGACGCTCTTGATGTCATCAACTACAACTACAGCAGGCGAAGCTTCATCATGGCACAGAAACCCGTGTTCCTGCAAAGGATCGCACAACTTTTTCCAAATGATGCGCAGGGATCTCTATGTCATCCTCTGTCGTTTTTCTGCTCAGGACAGCCTGGGCTGCTTCCAAAATGATACAAAAGGAATTCCGGCTGCCTTACACTATGATGGATTTTTTCTCATCCTTTATATTCCGGAATGCCTGCGGCAGCTCCGGTATATCCGGATAGCCATGGGCGCAAAACCACTCACGGATTTCCCGCATCGTCGGGCATCCCGCCAGCGGATGGCCTGCACCCTCGTATATGATCAGCCGGTTCTCAACGGAATGCATATCCAGTTGTTCATGCATGCGGACTGCCTGGCTTAAATGTACCCGCCAGTCTGCGGTTCCATGCTGGATCAGGACAGGGACCGTGATCTGGTTTGCAAAATAGACGGCGCTCCGGCGCACATATTCGCCCGGGTTTACGCCCGGATCAGCCCCCAGCAGTTCATGGAAATCCTTTTTCATCCCATCTTCCCTTGCGTAATACATCTCAAGGCAGTCTGCGATGCCGCTCAGGACGGCTGCCGCCTCAAACCGCTCCCCGTATTGGGAGATCAGGCGGTAGGTCTCCATGCCTCCCCTTGAGCGCCCGACGATATAAGCCTTTCCCTTCCGCGCGACGGAAAGCTTCTGCACGAGGTCGAGCAGAGCGATCACATCGATGATGTCATCCCCTCCGAAATCCTCCGTCTCCGAAAGCTCCGGTTTTTCACTGTAACCGCCCGAATTTCCCCGGTATGCGCTCCCTGCAGCGATAAAGCCCAGGGAAGCAAACCTGGACACCGGAAGGGACACGATATTTCCAAACTCCCGGTTGCCTCCGCGGTTAAAGATCAGCAAAGGATAATTTTTTTCCGTGTAGTCCTCCGGTGCAGCAAGATACCCGGACAGGATACGGGAATGGCTCCTGTATTTGATCCGGTATACAAGCACGCCTTCCGGATAACTTTTATCCGCTTCCAGAGGAGGATTATGTTTCTGCCTCAGCTCCTTCACGGTCGGCTTCTTCACACGTGTCACTGAGATGATATCCTCAATCTTTTTCAGCTTCTCAATGCAATTGATCTCTGTCTCCATTTTTCCTTCCTCACAGCCTGATTATTTTTCCGCAGGTCTTATCCGTCATCTCATTCTCTTTTACAACAACCTTCCCGCCCAGGAGCACATAGGAAAGCCCCGTGTTCAAAGCTGCGTAATCCTCGACGGTCGCATGATCCAAAAATTCCTTCTCGTCAAACAGGACAATATCTGCATCGTATCCCTCCCTGATCAGTCCCTTGGACGCAAAGCCGTACACACGCGCCGGAAGGTATGTGATCTTTGCGACTGCCTGCTCCAACGGCAGGAGCCCGTCCCTCAGCACCATTCTGCCGATGAACCTGGGAAACGATCCTCTGACCCTCGGATTGCTCGCAATGCCGGGTATGATCGAAGCTCCATCCGTGCAGAGCATCACCCGTCCATGCTTTAAGATGGTTTCGATGTCCTCCCTGCACATAATGTCCACATGCATGCCTGCAGTCCCCATGTGATCTTCGTGCAGCAGGTCCACAAGCGCCTGCGCGAAGGTCTTCCCCTGTTCGGCGGCAATGTCACAGACTCTTCTGCCGTTGTATTCCGGGTGCGACTGGGAGGAAAGGACATACGCCTTGGGGGGATCCGAACTGTGATAGTGGGATGACGGTTCCAGCAGGGATGCCTCAATGTCCCTGATCAGCTCCTCCCGCCCCGCAGCCTCCCCGGAAAGAGCCGTAAGCCCCTCCTGTCCGAGCGCATGGTATTTTGGGGGAAGATACATGGACAAACCTGCGGAAATGGTCGAATAGGGGTGCGCATCCAGATAGATGTTAATGCCTTCCTGTACGGCGTCATCCACCATCTTCAGGGTCTTTACGGGTTTGCCCCAGTTCTTTTCCCGCATAGCCTTGTGGTGTGACAGGATCACCTGCACGCCGGTCCTTCTTCCGATATCGATGACCTCCGCCACGGCATCCTCAAAGTAGTCCGCCTCATCCCGTATGTGAAAGGCGGCCGTTTTCCCATATTCCGCAACCACGCTGCAGAGCGCAGTAAGCTCCTCCTTCGTGGCGTAGGACCCGGGCGGATACGCAAGCCCGAAAGACAGCCCGACCGCACCGGCCTCAAGTGCCTGACGCACAAGTTCCTTCATCTCGTCAAGCTGCCCGGCATCCGCAGGCTCCATGGACATTCCCATAACCGCTCTGCGGATTGCACCATGCCCTGCAAAAAGTGCAAGATTTGCACCGGTCGTCACCTGTTCAAGATCCTTAAAGTACTCCTCAAACCCATAGACCGTCCCGTCCGGTCTCTTCGCCGGTGCAGAAGAGATGCCGCACAGACCGCCGATATTGGTACAGATGCCCTGCTCCAGCTTCGCCCGCTGGGACGGCTCCTCAAAAAGCTCTCCGTCCATATGTCCGTGGGGGTCGATAAAGCCGGGCGCCGCGGTAAGTCCTCCGGCATCTATGGTCTTTCTCCCACTTTCGCTCTGTCTGCTGATCCGGGCGATCTTCCCGTCCCGGATGGCGATATCCGCATAGAAAAACGGTTGTCCGGTGCCGTCACAGATTTTTGCATTTTTGATCACAAGATCGTACATGGCTTCTCCTCTTTTTGCGCATCACGGAATGCGGCCAGAAACTTTACCATATTGTCCACTGTTGTATCGATCAGAAGGCCTCCCTTTTCCGCAGTCGCCAGAAACGGATTTCCGTTCACCCCGTATTCCGTTTCCATCCGGTTTGACACATAAAAGTTGTGAAACCCATTCCGGAAAACGCCCGGGATATCCTCCCGGTATTCCTCATGTGCTTCCTCCATGTGGACAAGTTCGGGATGATCCTTCAGCATGATGGAGGTCTCGATTTCCCCCGCATGCCCGTCCTTTGTGGATTCCAGCACTTTTCTCGCCTCCCCCTCCATCGCAAATGTCCGAAGAAGGATGACCTGGGCCTCCCGGTATTCCAGAGTCAGATCCCTCACCACATTGCACAGGGGAAAAACGGACGAAAAGCTGTAATCCAGGATGGCAATCTTCCGGATCCCCTGCTCGATCAGACCGATGAGGATTTCCCTTACAAAATTCACAAAATGCTCCTGCTGGATATTTACGCTGCCCTTCCAGTCCACAAACGCCGGAAAATGCTCGTAATTTACCATCGGAAGCATGACGATATCCGCTTTCTCCACAAGCCGGTCCGCCAGAGAATGACATTCCAGCATATCCGTCCCCATCGGAAGATGTCCGCCGTGCTCCTTTACGCCGCCGCCCAGCGGCAGGACAAACACCTGCCCGGGATTTCTGTACTGCCCGGCTTCATCCCATGTCAGATCTGAAAGAAAAACTCCCATGTCCTCTGTCCTCCTAATATGTTGTGATCTCAAATTCCCGGAAGTGATCGATAAAATAGACGGTATCATCGACCATCGCATCAAAAATCTGTCTCCCGGTTTCTGCATCCGCCTTCGATGGATGTCCGTTCACACCGCCTTCGGTATCGACCGCTTCGGCAATAAATGCGCCCAGGAAATCCCCGATCAAGTACGCATCCGGAAATGGGGAGGCCGTCTCATCCACGATTTTTTCCCTGCGGACACTCTCCGGATCAAGCCAGAGCACCAGGGAAGTCTCCACTGCACCGCCGACTTCCGGCATCGGTTCATCCGTCAGCTTTCGGATGGTTTCCCCGCCGATTCCTCCCAACGCAACAGCGACCTTTGCCGTATACTCGTTGTTCATCTCCGTTGCGACCGTGTACAGCGGGTTGACCGCCTCCTCCCCGATATTCAGGGCGACAAACTTTTTCACCCCGTGCCGCGCATAGCTGGAAAAAATATCCTTTACAAAATCAATAAAGGTGCGCGATGAAACGGAAATTGTCCCGGAGCGGTCCGCCAATTGCGGATTGTGCGAGTACGAAAGGATCGGAAGCACGAGCACATCCGTCCTTTTCCTTACCTCCTCCGCCAGAGCTCCCGCAATTTTCATTGAGGTTCCAAGCGGCAGATGCCTTCCGTGCTGCGACAGTCCGCTGCCGATCGGCAGGATCACAATGGAATCCTCGTTCAACAGCGGTTGAAGCTCCTTATATGACAGGTTGCTGACTTGAAAGCCACTCATCCTTGCTCTCCTCCTTTGCAATATTCGATAGCTGAAAACATGCCGCATAATGTCCGGGCGACACCTCCGTAAATGCCGGTCTTTCAGCTCTGCACTTGTCTGTCGCATACGGACACCTTGTGCAGAATCTGCATCCCTTTGGCGCATTGATCGGACTCGGGAGCTCCCCTTTCAGTCTGACACTTTCTTCCAGATGCCAGTTCTCGTCACGTCCCCTCATGACGGATGAAAGAAGCGCCCTGGTATACGGGTGAAGCCGGTGTGCGAACAGTTCCTCTGCCGGTGCTTTTTCCACAAGAGCCCCCAGGTACATGACACCGATCTCATCTGAGATATGCCGCACCACCGTCAGATCGTGCGAGATGAACAGGTAGGTGAGCTTTCGCTCCTCCTGCAGCTTCATTAAGATGTTGATCACCTGTGCCTGGATGGAGACATCCAGCGCGGCAATCGGTTCATCACACACCAGAAGCTTCGGATCAAGTGCGAGCGCTCTCGCGATGCCGACGCGCTGGCGCTGTCCGCCGGACAGTTCATGCGGGAAACGTGCCAGAAAGGCTTCCGGCAGATTCACACTTTCAAGCAGCCTGCAGATGGCTTCCCTCCTCTGCTCTTTCGTCTCCCTGAAATATATTTTTCTTCCTTCTCCTACGATCGTTCCCACATTCATTCTGGGATCCAGGCTGGAATAGGGATCCTGAAAGATCATCTGCACATCCTTATAGAAATTTTTCTTCTCCGACTTTCCAAACTGAGAGATATCCTGTCCCTCAAACAAGACCGTGCCTTCTGTCGGTTCGTACATTCCGGTCACCATCCTGCCGCAGGTCGTTTTGCCGCAGCCCGACTCCCCCACCAGGCTGAAAGTTTTGCCAACCGGGATAGAAAATGATACGTCATCCACAGCTTTTAAGATTCTCCCGTTCACATGGAAGTTTTTCTTTAAATTGCTGACCTCAAGAATTTCTCTGCTCATCGGATCTCACCTCCCACCGGACTTACGACTTTCGGTGCGCGTTCATCCGCAAGCCAGCATCTCACCGACTGGGTCTCCGTGAGCTGCACCTCCGGAGGCATATGCTCTTTGCAGACCTTCATGCAGTACTGGCATCTGGCTGCAAACGGACAGTGTTCCAGCGGGAGCCTTAAGTCGGGCGGCGTTCCCGTGATAGAGTACAGTTTGCTCTTCGGCTTGACATACTCGCTCGGCACCGCCTGGAGCAGCGCCCATGTATAGGGATGCCTGCTGAATTTTGCGATTTCCTCGGTCGTGCCCCGCTCAATGATCTGTCCCGCATACATGACCTGCACACGCTCCGCAAACCCGAGGACAACATTCAGATCGTGCGTCACCAGGATGATCGACATGCCCATCTTTTTCTTTAGATGATCCAAAAGATCCAGAAGCTGGCTCTGTATTGTGACATCCAGTGCCGTGGTCGGCTCGTCGGCAAGCAGCACTCTTGGCTCACACGCCAGTGCCATCGCGATCATGATGCGCTGACGCATGCCGCCGGACAACTGGTGCGGGTATTCTTTGACGCGGTTCTGCGGATCTGATATTTCCACCAGTCTCATCAGCTCCAGGACACGCTTTTTCCGCTCCGCCGCCGACAGATCCGTATGTATCTTTAAGGTTTCTTCAATCTGCTTTCCGACCGGTGTCGTCGGGTTTAAGGAGGTCATGGAATCCTGAAAGATCATGGATATTTCTTTCCCGCGCAGCTTTTTCAGCCCCTTTTTGTCCAGTGTTCTGATATTTTCTCCATTATAGAGGATTTCGGTATCATCGGAGATCACAGCGTTTGTTTTGTCGTGAAGCCTTAACAGCGACTTTACCATCACAGTCTTTCCACAGCCAGACTCGCCGACAACGGCGAGTACCTCGCCCTCATGAAGCTGAAAGCTGACATCCCTCACCGCCTTTACTTCCCCGTTCATAGTCGAAAAATTTACCTTCAGGTTTCGTACCGTCAATATCTCACCCATGATGTCCCTCTCCTATCGCCACAATTTCGGATCCATGGCATCTCTTAAGCCGTCTCCGATCAAAATAAAGCTCAGCATGACAATCGCGATCATAAACGTCGGGAAAAAAAGCTGATAGGGATGGAACATGTACACGCTGGACGCCGCAGAAGCCAGTGCTCCCCAGCTGGTGTCCGGTGACTGAACGCCTAGTCCTATGTAGCTTAAGAACGCCTCGTTGAAGATCAGACCCGGGATCCGGAATGTCAGATTGACAATGATCGTACTCATGCAATTGGGGATCAGATGGGAAAGGACAATCTTCATCGAGCTGACGCCCATCTGCCTGGCCGCCAGAACATACTCGCTGCTGCTGATCTGAAGCATTTGGGATCGTACCAGTCTCGCAAGTCCGCACCAGCCTGTCACCAGCATGGCAAACATCAGCGTTCCTATCCCTTTGCTGTCAAATACCATACAGATCAGGATCACGACGAGAAGATTCGGAACAGAGCTTATGATCTCCACGATCCTCATCATGACCATATCCACAACGCCGCCGAAGTAAGCGGAAATTCCGCCGTAAACGCATCCAACCACCGCTGTGATCAAAGCTCCGAACACTCCGATCATGATCGAGACCCTGCCGCCGCGCCATACGCGTGCAAACAGATCTCTGCCAAGCTGATCCGTCCCAAACCAGTGTTGGGCATCCGGCGCCTGATTTTTGATCGACATGTTGATCTCCTCATAATCGTACCCGCATATGACAGGTCCGAAAATGCAGAAGAAAATGACAATGCTGAGAATGACAAGCGCTGTCAGGGCAACCTTGTTGGAGACAAAGCGCTTCATTGTCACCTTCAGATAACTCATCGTGGGGGTGACGATCTGTTCTGTTTCGTTATCCTGATTTTCCTCAAACCGAAAATCCTCTTTCGATATGTCCACGCTCATACCTCCTGTGTACTGCGGCGTCTGCGCATTTTTTTGTCGTTTGCCAGGCGGATTCTGGGATCAAGCACACAGAGAAGAATATCCGTGATCAGAATGGAAATGATGTAGATTCCCGTAAAGATCAGATTGAGACCGATAACCATTGAGTAGTCACGGTCATTGATCGCACTGATAAAATACTTTCCCACTCCCGGAATCGCAAATATCGTTTCCACAATGAAAGACCCGGAAAAAATGTTTGCGACATTTACGCCAAGCATGGTGATACAGGGAAGGAATGCGTTTCGCAGCATGTGGTTTTTCACGATCCCGAACCGGCTTACTCCCTTTGCCTCCGCCACAAGAATATAATCCTGATTGCTCACATCAAGCATACTTGAGCGCATGTAACGGGCATAGGTCGCCATGGGACCGGCAACCATACAGGCTGTCGGAAGGACGGCATACCGGATTCCCTTCCACCCTATGGTCGGAAAAAGTTTCAGTTGAACTGCAAAAATGTACTGAAAAAGTGACGCAATAACAAAGACAGGAATTGTTGTACCAACAATAGATATGATCACGATAATCTTATCGATCGGTCTGTTTCTGTTTAATGACGCGATGATCCCCAACAGGATTCCGGCCGCAAAGCCGATCAGCAGACCCGCTCCGCCGATTATGGCGGAGACGGGTGCATACTTAACGACAATCGACAAAACGGAACGTCCCGGATACCGGATGGAATCACCCAGGTTTCCCCTGAACAATTCCTTCAGAAAACGGACATACTGCACATATACCGGCTGATCGTAACCATATTTTGCAATGAGATAATCCACGCTTTCCTGCGGCAGATCACTTACCATCGCAAGGATTGGGTTGCCCGGAATGGAGTGGATCATAAAGAATGTGATCGTGGTCACAATGAACAGGACTATAAACATATAAACCACCCGTTTTGTGATGTATGAAAACATTTTTATCTCCCTCTTACATAGATATTTTTCATTCCGGTCGTGTCAAAGGTGTTCTCTGACAGGCCTTGCACATAGCTGTAGGCGAAAAGTGCCTTCTCAACATAGTAGATCGGTGCGATCACCGCCGTATCGATCAGAACTTTTTCTGCGTCTGCATACAGTCCGAGTCTTGCAGAATCATCAAGTGTTGTAACTGCCTCACTTACGATTGCGTCATACTCGTCGTTGCCAACCTGTGCCTGACCGCCGCCAACCCATCTGGTGAGCTGGAACTGCGGCTCAAAGTTTGCTCCCCAGCTTACCTGGGCGATCTGATAATCCCCGGATTTGCTGTTTGCAAAATGTGTGGTGGAATCGTTGAATTCCAGTTCTACATTGATGCCAAGTGCATTCTGCCAGAGCTGCTGGTAATACTCGCCAAAGGTCTTTGATGTAGCCGAAGTCCCGCCGAAGGAGACAGTCACGGTAATCTGGGAAGGATCATCGGAAAGGCCAAGTTCTGTCAGGCCCTCCTGCAGAAGTTCCTTCGGATCGGTATCTGCATATGCAAGGAGCGGTTCCTCCACAGTCTCACGGAAATTGGTCTCTGCAACACCGCAGGCGTCCGGGATCAGTCCGTAAGCCGGAACACCGAGGCCGTTATAGAGATCCTGGATGATCTGTTCTCTGTCGAGTGCAAGGGAAAATGCCAGTCTGACCTTCTCATTTTGTAAGAGTTCATCCGTCTCGTTAAATACAAACATAGATGTTCTCGCAGTGGATATCGATGTCTCTGTCAGATCATCGCGAAGCTGCAGTGCTGCAATCTCGTCAGCATCCGTGATCGAAAGCCAGTCGATTTCCCCAGCCTGCAGTGCATTGTATGCGGCGGTCGAGTCATCGATAACCTCCAGCGCAAATCCGGTCAGCTTTACATTGGATGCATCCCAATAGTACTCATTTTTCTCAAAGGTAAGTTCGGAGTTGTGTGTCCATCCGGTCAAAATGAACGGTCCGTTGGAAACAAGCGTATCTGCTTCTGTTCCGAGGGAATCACCGTATTTCTCCACATAGTCCGCTCTTTCCGGGAAAAAGTCAAACGTAGATAAAAGCGCCGGGCTGGCTTCCGACAGCTTAAGTACAAGAGTATCGTCGTCCGGAGTCTCCACTCCGATGGTAGACGGGTCCGCATCGCCGAGCACTGCCGCCTCAAAATTCTCAATGCAGTAAATATCCGATGCAAATGCGAATGCATTGTTCGGATCTGCCGCCCGGAATAACGGCTCCGCATAATCGGCTGATGTCACTTTCTGTCCATCGCTCCAGTAGTTCTCCCTCAAATGAAAGGTATATTCCAGGCCATCATCAGAAACCTCATAGGATTCTGCCGCTGCCGCTGTGACAGCGCCATCTTCGATCCTCACGAGGGGCTCATAGATATTGTAAAATACCGTTCTGTCTGCCAATCCCGTGAAGCGGACAACATCCAGTACATTGGGCTCGCTTCCGGTTGTTTTTACATAGCCATCGCTGTCATAATCCAAAGTCTGGGATTCGGCAGCCTCTGACGTCTGAGCCGCCTCACTGGACTGCGTGCCGGTGCTATCAGCGACCTGGTCAGCTGCCGCCCCGTTTCCGCCGGAGGAAACCTCCGCGTTTTCTGTGCTTCCGCACGCTGCCAGGCTTACGCCAAGTGCAGCGGCAAGGCTGATCGCCGTTAATTTTTCCCATAATCTTTTTTTCATAGTTTAGTTCCCCCTTTAATTGTTTTGTTTTATACGGTGTTGTGTTTTCCCTGTTTTGCGGCAACAGCAACAGCGTATCCCATCATGCCGGATCATCGTTTTCATCTCTTTCATCCTCCCATTTACTATTTACTGCTAAACTGACAGCATCCGGTCTCTCGCAGTCACCGTCCATGTACCGGTAACCGAATGGTTTTCCACCACCAGCACCCTGGGGTAACAGGTGATCGACGGACAGATATGCGTCGGAAGTACATAGAGCAGATCGCCGACTTTCGGAGCATCCTCCCTGTCTGTATGCCAGGTCCAGTGTTCCTCACACTGAAAGCATACCTCGGCATCCTCATACCCAAGTATCATGCCCCTCGTCCCCTTCGGGTCTGCTGCGATTGCCTTATACCCCAGATCCAGAGTAAACTGCCCCGGCAGAGGGGTGCTGATGACACGTGTCAAAAGCGCTGCTGCGGGGATATAGTCATAATCCGGGAAAATGCGATGGTACTGCAGATCCGAGATAAAAGCGGTTCCGGGACAAAGGTATGCATCCGGAAATATCCCGTAATTTTTTAATACTGCTGTCCCCGACAGGACAAGCACTTTACAGGTGTACCCCGCTGTTGTGATCTGCGTCCTGATATCCGCGATCCGAGAAGCGGTCCTGTCAACTGCCTTCTGCCTCTCATCCAGGTCTGTGATTTTAAAATCGCCGCTGAAACAGTGCAGCCCCAACAGTTCTATGCCGGGGATCCGGTCAAATGCTGCATAAGAAGCTGCCGCTGACTCCAAAGCCACCCCTGTGCGGTTCATTCCGATATTTACGTCCAACAGCACCGGAACTGTCCTGTTTCTTCCGGCGGCTAACGCTCCAAGTTCCGTCAACGCCCCGGCATTGTCGCCGATTGCCCAGAATTCTGACTTCGGATATGCGTCCGCCAGATCGAGAAAACGCCGGATATTCGGGCCGACCAGCGGATACGCGAGCAGTATCTTCTCCGCCCCGCACTGCGCCGCCATCTCCGCCTCCCCGATCGTCGCGCACTTGAACCGGCGGATTCCCTTCTCCTGCAGTATCTTTAAGACATCGGCACACTTGAAGGTCTTTACATGTGCCCAGATATGCTCCGGCCCGCCGCACTCCCGTATCACCAGATCGGTGTTGTACCGTATGAGTTCCGGATAAAATGCGGCTGCAGGCGTATAGATATCATCCGTTTCGCTGATCGTATAGTTTTCCTTGTCAATCGCTTTCATCTTCTTCTCCTTCCCTTACAGAGCGGATTCCCTGCTTACGCTGTCATCTGTCATATACTTTCCGTCCGCTCCAGGAATGCCCGGTATGCCCGGTATGCAGTCTGAACATCAGAGACTGCAGTGATCTCGTAAGGAGAATGCATCGATAAAATCGGAACGCCGACATCAACCGTATCAACATTATAGTTGGACAAGAACTTTCCGGCGGTCCGTCCGCCTCCCGCATCAACCTTTCCGGCCTCGCCGGTCTGAAAAGCGACATGCTTTTCGTCGAACAGCCTTCTTGTCAGGGCAAGCAATTCTGCTGTGGCGTCCTGTGTATCCACTTTGCCGTTATTGCCACGGTATCTGGATATGACTGCTCCCCCGCCCAGACGGCACATATTGTGTTTTTCCAGCTCCTCCGGAAAATTGGGGTCTGCGGTCGTGATGACATCCGCGGAAAAACACAGCGATTTTTCCATGACTTTTCTGATCTTTGTATGTTCCCGGTCTGCCAGGTCTTCGATAAAATCCCGGAAATACGGAGACTGGATCCCTGTCGCTCCCGAAGAGCCGACCTCCTCCCTGTCTGTAAGTATCAAAAGCGAGGTATATTTGGGGCGCGTCTGCGCCAGGAGCGAACAAAGTGCCGTAAATACGCAGACCCTGTCATCCTGTCCGTAGCCGCCGATCATCGACCGGTCGAGCCCCACATAGGATGGTTTTACGGCAGGCACGATAGCAATGTCCGCGGAGATGAAATCCTCTTTTTCGATGTTGTATTTCTCCTGCAGAAGCTTATAAAAAGCATCTGCTTTTCCATTGTCGCCGCCGGTTCCGGCGATCACGTTCAGCCGCTCACCGTCGATGAAATCGATCGCTTTCTGCTGAAGCTGCCTGGCAGAAATATGCGGCGGAAGATCTGAAATATTGAGCACCGGGTCTCCTGCGTTCTCACCGATCCGTATAGGGATTTCCGTTCCGTCCTTTTTCACCACTCTTCCGTGAAGGGCAAGCGGGATAGTCACCCACTGGTATTTTTTGATGCTTCCGTAGTAGTGTGTGTCAAAATAGATGCATGGCTCCTCCGCATAAACCGGGTTGGGCTTTACGTCAAGCCTCGGCGAATCCGCGTGGGCGAGAAGGATGGAGATACCTGCCGCAAGCGGCTGCTCTCCCATCACGGCAAACACTGCGCTTCTGTTTCTTATCGTTTTATAGATGCGTCTTCCCGGAAGATAATCCTTTGCATCATCGTACGCTTCAAATCCATGTTCCCGCGCGATCCTGACTGTCTCAGCTATCGTCTCCTGTTCTGTTTTTGCCGTGCCAAGGAACCGGATATAGCCTTCTATCAACTTATCTTCTTCGGTTTGCTCTGCTCTCATGATCTTTCCCCGTTTCCTTCCTGTGCTTACTTTCTGACTTTTCACCAACTTGATCCTGTTCATCACTTAAGCGCATTCTATATTTCCGAATATCGTACCATTATATTTGCCATTTGAAAATTTACTAAAATTTATCGCCAGTAATAAGCTTTTTATTTCACAAAATAAGAGCATCTAAAAAAAAGACAACCATTTCTGATTGTCTTTCATCAATTCCCACTTGATAGTCTCTCCACTTGAAGTATAATATGATAGAGATAAATTGCAACTGTTCCGGAACAGTTACGAAAAATATATGTTCGGAGGCCGTCTATGGATAATGATACCACAAAAATTTTTTCCCAGCTGGAACCTTCCTTTATTTTTTGCGTCCTAAAATACTTTTCCTCAAAGGAAAATC
>CAYPSH010000004.1:0-20041 GCA_964413445.1 uncultured Acetatifactor sp. | reverse complement strand
TTTGTTTTATTTACTTTATCTTTTGATTTCATTTATGTTTTTCTTTTGCCTTTATTTAGCGTATTGTATTCGATTTTATCTTTCGGTATAATGGGGGTAATCAATAGGCTCAGGTTTACTGCAAGCCCTAGTCTTGCAGTACCCCACATGTTTATAATACAGAAGGAGACAGAATATGGAAAACACTTATAGTCCTATGACACTGCCGCAGCAGATCGTTGAGGCAAATATGCAGGCAGCCGAGGCAAAGACAAAGCAGCCTCTCTGGAAACTGATCCTGCTCGGCATTTTCGCAGGAATGTTCATCGCCTGCGGCGCGTCCGCCAGCAGTGTCGCCATGCACAATATTACAAATGTCGGAATCGCAAGGCTGATGGGCGGATGCATCTTCCCGGTAGGCCTGATGATGATCGTCTTCATCGGCGGCGAACTTTTCACCGGCGACTGCATGATGATCATGGGCTGCATCCACCGGAAATTTTCCGCACTCAGCATGATAAAGGTTCTGGCCGTGGTCTATCTGGCCAATCTCGCAGGCTCCTGTATCATCGCTGCGCTCGTCTATTTCAGCGGTCAGTATAATTACACCTCCGGGCTTCTTGGAGCTTACACCATCAAGGTTGCCCTCGGCAAAGTGAATCTTTCCTTCGGCACGGCGCTTGCGTCCGGCATCCTGTGCAACATTTTTGTCTGCGCCGCCGTACTGATGGCTGCCGCCGCAAAGGATGTCGCCGGTAAGGTATGGGCGATCTTCTTCCCCATCATGGCCTTTGTGGTCAGCGGCTACGAGCACTGTGTCGCCAACATGTACTACATCCCCGCAGGCATCTTCGCCATGAACAACCAGACCTATGCAGACAAGGCGATGTCCGAGTACGGCTATACCGCAGACCAGCTCGCTTCCCTGAACTGGGGCAGCTTCCTTGTAAAGAGCGCCATCCCCGTCACCATCGGAAACATTATCGGCGGCATGGTATTTGTTGGGCTCATCCTCTACGCCATCCACGCGCAAAACATCAAGGACGCAAACCGGTAAAATGCACTTCCGTTCATAAGAAAAGCCGCCTTGTTCCCAGCAGGAACAGGCGGCTTTTTTGTAAGCCAACGCTTAATCCACTTCCATCTCTGTCCTGTCTACCGGGATTTCACGCGCCTTCTCTCCCGGCACGTCCGTGTGGACGACAAGCTTCATCCCTTCCGTGATCTCGCTGAAAACGGCTTTGATCCGGTTTCCTTCACGCACTGCCTTGACAAAAAGCTTCTGCCCGCCCTTTTCATCGGTGACAAAACAGGATGCACTTTGACCATCCTTTAGACAGTACAGATGAAATTCCGTGCCCTGGCGGTAGTCATAATCCGGCAGGCTTACCTCTCTCTTCATCGGGAAGATGGTATTTTCCCGCACATAGACCGGCAGGCTGAAGTAGTCGTACTTTTCTTTATACCATCTTCCGCCTTCCCTCACCTCGCCGCTGATCAGATGGCTCCATCTGCCCTCCGGCAGATAATACTCCGCCACGCCGTCCTCTCTGAAGATCGGAGCAACCAGCAGGCTGTCCCCCAGCATATACTGCATCTCCAGATTCTTCATGCCCGGCTCCTCCGGGAACTCCAGGATCATGGGGCGCATCACCGGAACGCCTGTCTCATGGGCGGTGACCGCCTGTCCGTACAGGTAGGGCATGATGCTGCATTTTAGCCTTATGAAAAACCTTACCACATCACAGGCTTCCTCGTCAAAGAGCCATGGCACCCTGTAGCTGCCGGAGCCGTGGAGTCTGCTGTGGGTGGAGAACATGCCGAACTGTACCCATCTCTTGTACAGATCCGGGCTGGCTGTCTGCTCAAAGCCGGAGATGTCGTGACTCCAGAAGGAGAAGCCGGACATGGCAAAGGAGAGTCCTGCGCGCAGGGTCTCCGCCATGGAGATATAGCTTGCAGAACAGTCGCCGCCCCAGTGAACCGGGAACTGCTGCCCGCCTGCCGTGGCACTTCTCGCAAAAAGCACCGCCTCGCCCTTTCCCTTTTCCCTCTCCAGGAACTCAAACACGGTCTTGTTGTAAAGATAAGTGTAATAATTGTGCATGTCCAGAGGGTCAGAACCGTCATAGTACTGAACGTCAATGGGAATGCGTTCCGCAAAATCCGTCTTCAGGCAATCCACCCCTGCATCCAGCAAGGTCTTCAGCTTTCCGGTGTACCATTCGGCCGCCTCAGGATTGGTGAAGTCCACCCATCCCATGCCGGGCTGCCAGTTGTCCGTCTGCCGGAAGCCTTTGCCGTCCGCTCTTCTCAAAAGATAGCCCTTCTCGGCCGCCTCCCGGAAAGTATCGTTGCCCTGTGCAATATAGGGATTGATCCAGACGCAGATCTTGAGTCCCTTTTCCTCCTTATAACGCCGAAGCATCTCCGGCACATTGGAAAAGGTCTTCTCATCCCACTCAAAATCACACCAGTGAAGCGCCTTCATCCAGTAGCTGTCAAAATGAAATACCCGAAGGGGAATCTCTCTCTCCTGCATTCCGTCGATGAAGCTCGAGGTGGTCTGCTCGTCATAGTTGGTGGTAAAGGACGTGGACAGCCACAGGCCGAAGCTCCACGCGGGCGGAAGCGCAGGCTTTCCCGTGAGTGTCGTGTAGCGCTCAAGCACCTGCTTCGGGGTGGGTCCGTAGATAAAGTGGTATCTCAGTTCCTCGCCCCCTATGGAGAAACCGACGTATTCCACCTTCTCGCTTGCCACCTCAAAAGCAACCGGACCTGAATGGTCAACAAAAATCCCATAGCCTCTGTCCGTCATATAAAAGGGAATATTCTTATAAGCCACCTGAGAAGCCGTGCCGCCGTCCTCATTCCAGCATTCCACCACCTGTCCGTTCTTCACGAAGGAGGTAAACTGTTCTCCAAAGCCGTAGACACACTCGCCGGGAGAAAGTGACAGTTCTGTCATCATATAGGGTTTAAAGTTTTCCGACAGGTAATTTTCCCTGGCAAACATGGTTGACGGCTGTTTTCCCACACGCATATAACCCAGATTGCGAAAACCACAGGAGGTGATCACCTTACCTTGCGATTCAAAGCGGTAGGACCATTTTTCGCGGTTGACCCTTACCGTCACATCTCCTGTTTCCATGACAGCTTCCGTGTCTGTGATGGTCACACGGACAGGAACGCTTTCTACATGCAGAGGGAATCTGGGTTCTTTCTTCTCGTACCCCTGATAGTGCACAGCCTTCACAAGAATATCATTTTCCCCGACGGCCGTGAAATCGATGGTGATGGTCGAAATATTCATCGCATCTCCACGATTTTTGATGACCCTTTCCGGTGCCACGACACGCATGCCGCCCGGAATCTCTTCCACAATGAATGCCTGCGACGCATAGGACGCCTGTACATTTTCACTGCCAAGCCAATATCCTTCTGTAAATTTCATACCCCAATACTCCTCCTTTTTATATATCCTTTCTTATTTTTTTGAAGTCCGGTCCTTCCCCTATACAGACCGGGCCAATCTACAGCATCATAAGATAGATCAATGTCAGCATCAGACCCACGCCGAACAGCATAAGTCCAAAGGAAAGGCTTCTCTGGATGATCCGGTTGTTCTCGCGGATTTCCTCCCGTCTGACTGCCAGAAGATGTGCATAGTCTTTATTGAGAGGTGTCTTTTCACGTTGAACAAGGTTGCGGATCGACTGTACGCGGTTTAAGAATCTGCCAAGGGCCGCCGTAAAGGCACTTCCCTCCGGCCGCTCATGAGGCAGAGGGCTGTCGCGGTAAATCGTTTTGCGTAAGAGCACCACGATTCCATCCGCCAGGCTGTCCGGAATGCGGCAGAGGACTCCGAAGACAGCAGGCAGAAGCTTCAGGAGAACCGGCCTGTACAGCAGCTCCTCCAGATCCAGCCATTTCGGCCATCTGTCCACATAAACTCTCGCTTCTCCCTCACTTATGCACAGCGCCTTGCGCACGACAAACAGATACACGATTGCCCCGATGCCGATGGAGATCAGTCCGCCCTTCAGATTGCCGAAGCTAAAGAATCTGACCGCCTCGCCCTCCGCCTCCAGGGACATAAAGCCATCAGCCAGCGCAGCGGCTTTCTCCATCAAAGCGTGGGGAAACAGTCCCCAGATAAACAGGATCAGCGCGCTTCCTCCCAGTGCAAAGGTACTGGCGCCATTCATATACTTTTTCTGACCGTCATATTTCTCCTGCAGAGCCGCATCTCTGTTTTTCTCCACAAAGACAGCCACAAAGAGCTTTGTCATATAAGCCACGGTGAGTCCGCCGGAAACTAAGAAGATCCATTCCACCAAAGTCATCAGCGCCCCGCCGCCGTACTCCACGATGGCCTCATGGAGCAGTGTCTTGCTCACATACCCGCCAAACAGCGGGATACCGCCGATGGCAAGCGCTCCGATCAGAAAACAGAACTTCAGCACCGGTTTTTTCCGGCCAAAGCCCCGGATCACATTCAGGTCGAGAGCGTGCAGGTTCATATATACCACGCCTGCCGCCATAAACAGCACCAGCTTGATCAGGGAGTGATTCACCATGTGAAGCACTGTGCCGTGTACCGCCAGCGCATTCTCCTCCCCCAGCAGCCCCTGCATGCCGATACCTACCAGAATAAATCCTATCTGGGACATGGAGGAACAGGCGAGCGTCCTCTTCAGATCTATGGAGAAAAGTGCCAGCAGCGCGCCTCCGAACATGGTGATCACGCCAAGGGTGAGGATCAGTCCGCCCCAGACGGCATCATGGACGAAGAGTTTGCAGCTTAAAACCAATATTCCGAAAATGCCGGCCTTGGTCAGTATGCCGGACAGAAGCGCTGACGCCGGTGCCGGTGCCACAGGGTGAGCCTTCGGCAGCCAGATATGCAGAGGAAAGGCACCTGCCTTTGCCCCGAAGCCAAAAAGCATTGCGCAGCCTGCAATCCGCATCCAGAAAGCTGTACTCGTATCGCCGGAAAGAAGTCCGGCCTCCCGCACTGTCTCGTAAAAGCCCTGAAGCTTTTCGAAGTACAGGGGCTCTCCCGCTGTATACAGGCCCTGCTCCCCCGCAATATGGTAAAGCACAAACACACCCATCAGCATCACAAGGCCGCCGATAACCGCCACGGCAAGGTAGGTCTCCGCTGCCCTGAGGGATGGCCTGTTTTCCTCCTGCGCCACCCACACATAGGAGGTGAAGGACATGATTTCAAAGAACAGAAATGTGGTGTACAGATCGGCTGACAGAAATACGCCCATAGTTGCGCCCAGGGTCCACAGCAAAAATAAATAAAACCGGTTTACAGCTGTGTGCCCTCTGAAATACTCCCGTGAGAGAATGGTCGTCATCAGCCACATGAGCGCCGCCACCCCCGCGTAGATCAGCCGGAACCCATCCATGCGAAAGTAAATCCCAAAACCACAGATGCCGGAAATCCCCATATCAAATACCGGAGCTGCGCCCTCATCCCCGTAAAGGGACAGAAGCATCACCCCCGCCTGACTTCGATAGAGAAACGCCATGCAGACCACCGCTGAAAACTCCAGTATCACGGAGACAATCGCCGCCGCATCCCGGCGTTTTCCGCTGAAATATGTGATCAGACCCGCCAGAAACGGGAAAAAGACCAGGAAACCCAGTAAGTATTCCACTTTCATTTTAAACCTCCATGCCCCGACGTACTCTCCGGGGCGAGTTATACATTCGCCACACCCTTTAACAGCTCTATCACCGGCCCGGAGTGCAATCCAAAGAGAACAATGACCGCCACAAACACCACAAGCGGCAAAAGCATCATCCAGTTGGGATCTTCCACATCCCGGATGGTTTCATAATCAAAATCCTTCCCCGGGAAAAATGCTCTCACCACGATGGTGAGCATATAGATCGCCGTGAGGAGCGCGGAGATCAGAAGCGCCGCCACCCCTGCGTAGGCGAAAGGATTTTCGCTCGCCACCGCCGCCTTCGCCAGATTCCACTTGCTGATAAAGCCGCAGAGTCCCGGCACTCCCATCAGCGCCAGGGCCGATACGGTAAAGCAGACAAATACCTTCGGCATTTTTCTCCCGAAACCGTTCAGCTCGTGAATATAGCTTCGCCCTGTCTTGTACATGACAGCTCCTGCACAGAAGAAGGAGCATATCTTCATAAAGGAGTGGAACACCATATGAGCAAGCGCTCCCGTCAGTCCTAAAGGAGTCATGACCACAACCCCAAACAGGATATAGGAGAGGTTGCTGACTGTAGACCAGGCAAGTCTCCTCTTGATATGAGTCTCCTTCAACGCCCGGCTGCAGCCGTAAACGATAGTAAAGTCAATCAGCACCATGAGAAGCTTCTGTGCCCAGGTTCCCCGCAGGACATCGGCTCCGAAGCTGAAATAGGTCACACGCATAGTCGCAAAGGCTCCTGTGTTCACCACTGCCACCGCATGCAGCAATGCCGTCACGGGAGTGGGTGCCACGCCCGCCTTGGGAAGCCAGGAGGAAAAAGGCCACATGGCCGTCTTCACTGCAAAGCCGCAGAAACAGAGCACATAGATCACAAGCATCATGTTTGACCTGCCGCCCAGCCTGTCCAGATCGAGCACTCCCCCCATCACAAAGGAGGACGTTGTCCCGTAGGTCAGGATAAAGATCATGCCGATAAAGGCGAAGGCTGCGCCCCCCAGCATATAGTAAAGATAGGTTCTGCTGGCGAGGATTGCCTCCCTTGTCTGGGTATGCATCACAAGCGGCAGTGTCACAAGGCTGAGCATCTCAAAGAAGAAATACATGGTCAGGATATTCTCCGAAAGCGCTACACCCAGTGTCACACCGTAAGTCACCACATAAAACAGAAAAAAGGACTTTTCATTGTGCTCATGCTTCATATACTCGAAGGAGTACAGCAGTGCCAGCGGCCAGAGCACCGCCGCCATGCAGGCGAAAATGCTGCCCAGTCCGTCCACCCGGAGAGTGACACTCAAATTTCCCGTAAAGCGGAACACCACCAGCGGATCAACGGGCGGATTTACAAGCAGCGCTATCACGAGAACTGAATTGATCAGCGCCGCCGCCTCTATGAAAATACACATGTCCCGCCTGCTCCTGAAGGGAAGCAGAGGAACCAACGCACCCGCAAGAAGGGGAATCAGTATTACGATCAACATCCATATTTCACTCATTATTTGTCCTCCAGGCCCAAGGCACGTGTCAGATATCCGTATATGAGCCTTCCATCAGGCTTAAAACTTTCCGTCAAACCTGTTTTTCTCACAGCACCGTCCGTGCGATCCCGTCTGCAAACCGGATCAGGGGATTCGGAACCACGCCCAAAAGAAGCGCCAGCGCCGCAAGCACGATCAGCGGTATCAGCATCAGGGGGGCAGGCTCCTTCCGAACCGTTTTGCATTCATTCCCTGCACCGATTTCCGCCGCGTTCAGCCGTGCCGCTGCCCTGTTTTCCGCATCGGCATCTACTACAGATTCCTCCCGCCCGGGGAAGAACCCCTTCATCGTGACAGGCAGCAGATACCCGGCTGTCAGCAGGGCACTGACCAAAAGCACCACAGGTCCCAGCCAGGAGAATATCTTCACGTCAGACTGCAGGGCCCCCTGCGCCAGATACCATTTGCTGATGAAGCCGCCTGTGGGCGGGATACCGATCAGAGCCAGCGAAAGAATCGTATAACACCACAGTGTCACCGGCATTCTCTTTCCGATGCCGGGCAACTGCTCCACTCTCGTGTAGCCGAAGCAATACAGGAAGACACCTGCCGTAAGGAACAGGCCGCACTTGACAAAGGCATGCGTCACTGTGTGGAGCAGGGCGCCTGTGAAGGCGGTGGGCTCCAGCAATGACAGCCCGAATAAAATATAGGAAATCTGGCTGACCGTGGAGTAGGCGAGTCTCTTTTTGAACACCTTTTCCCGAAAGGCCAGCATTGAACCCATAAACACTGTGAGAAGCGTCAGTGTCATCCAGGTGTACTGCACCCAGGTTCCCCGGATGAACTCCGGTCCCACGATATAGTAGATTGCCCGGATCGTGGCAAGCACGCCGGATTTTACGATGATGCCGGACAGGGAAGCCGAGGCCGGAGAAGGGGCAACCGGGTGGGCTGCAGGAAGCCATGCATGCAGAGGCAGCATACCCGCCTTGGCGCCAAAGCCCACGATCATGGCAAAAACCGCAACAAGCAGGATTCCCTCATGCCCTGCTGCGGCTGCCGCGTTCAGAGTTCCGCCCGCCGTAAAATTGAAGGTGTCACAATATCTGTACAGGAAAAAGATACCGAACAATCCCGCATAAGCACCGCACATGGAGTAAAACAGATATTTTAGCGCCGCCATGATCGCCTCTCTTGTGCCGTTGTGCAGCACAAGGGGCATGGAAGTTAAGGTCATCAGCTCGTAAAACAAATACATGGTGATCAGATTGCCGGAAAAGTCAAGGCCGACCAGCACTCCGTACAGCAGCAGATAAAAACCGAAATATCGTTTTTCCTCCCCCTCATGTTCCATGTATACGAAAGCATAAAACAGGGCTGCCAGCCACACCACACTGACAATAGTGACAAAGAGTCTGCCGATCTGATCCACATGAAAATAGATCGGGATCGTGTCCAGAAGCGTAAACAGCTTCAGACTCCTCTCCCCTGTCCAGGCAAGCGACAGGGCAAATACCACAGACACCGTCAGGATCAGACCCGCATACAGATGAACACCTCTCATGCTCCGCCTGCCTGCGGAGCGTCTTTGACCCTCTCCCTCTGTTTGTCCAAAGTCCTTCCGTCCCTCTCCCTTTGTCTGCCTGATATGCTCAAAGAAAGACGAGAGCAGCAATATGATGCCCGCCGACGCAGGCAGTATGATCGGAACCAGAATCAGTGCGTCCATAAGTTCAAAACCCTTCCTCTATCAAAAATCATTTTTCCAATCACGAGAACATCCCCAGCCCTGTCTCGATCAGACGGATCAGGGGTTCGGAGTTGAGTCCCAGCCCGATGTTCAGAAGGACAAAAAGTACCAGTGCAACCGACTTGGCCGGCTGCTCCTTCACCGGGATGTTCCTGCCTTCCCTCCTTGCTTCTCCCTCTGCCGCAGGGCTGTAGATACGAATCACTGTCTTCATGAAATAAACTGCGTTCAGAACCGTGCTGATAGCCAGTGCGATCAGCGTCGGAAGCATTTTGATCGCATGTCCCATAGCAGCCTGTGCGAACAAAAGCTTTGAGATAAATCCGGAAAACATGGGCATGCCCACCATGGAGAGACTGCCCACCGTAAAGGCAATGCCGGCCAGCTTATTGCGGTATCCCGCTCCCGTCAGATCCTTAAACTGCCTGCTGCCGCCCGACGCGTCCGTGATGCCGGATGCCGCTACAAAGAGCAGCGATTTTGTGGCCGCATGGGACAGCACATGATAGATGCTGGCCACCACGCCCGCCTCCGTACCCAGGCCGAAGCCCATATAAATATAGCCGATCTGCGCCACTGAAGAAAAGGCGATCATCCTCCGGATATCTGTTTCCCTGATGGCACTGACTGAACCCATTATCATGCCCAGAATGCCAAACACGAACAGCACATTGATGACCCTGCTGTCGCAGACCACATCAAATCCGATCACCCTGTAAAAAATCTTCACTAACAGGAAAATGTATCCCTTGGAGACCAGGGACGACAAAATTGCCGCGGAGGAAAGAGTGGAATACCCGTAGGCATCCGGCAGCCATGCGTGAAAGGGATAGAGGGCGCTCTTGATCGCAAGCCCGACACTCATCAATCCGATCGACACGATAAGCGGCACATGATATTCCCCCGTGGCAGCCAATATCTGCACCTGCTCCTTTATGTTGCTCATGAGAAGATGTCCTGTCAGGTCATAGAGGAAACAGATCCCCAGAAGCAGAAGTCCTGAACCCAGCAGACTCATGATCATATATCTTGTGGCAGCCTCGATGGTCCTTCCGTTCTGTTTGATCATGATCAGGCCGCAGGCGGAAATGGTATTGATCTCCACGAAGACGTAAGCTGTAAACAGGTCGTTGGTGTAGATCAGGGCAAGCAGGGAGCAGAGCAGCAGATTTACCATGATATAATACAGATTCTGCTTCGACTCCTCGATCTCCTTCTGCCGCTCCAGCGTGCCGCCCACCATGCACAGCAGCATGATGATGCAGAAGAAAAAAGCCATAAAAGCCTCCAGGACACCCACGCGGATCTCATTGCCCCAGGGCGCCGGGAAGTGGCCCATCCGATATACAAATTCCTGTCCGGTTCTCATCACATACACGAGCACAGCCGCAGACATACAGCCGATGACGCTGATGACCGCAGCGTTGACTCTCTTTGCCCATTTTCCGTTTAAGACAGAGGAAAGCGGGCCGGAGAACAGTGACAGGATAATGCTCATGAAGGGAAAGTTCTGAACGAAATCCATCATTTTCCCTCCTTTTTCAGCCGGGTGGAGATCTCATCCAGGTCCAGGGTGTGATAGCGCCTGTACAGCCGGATCGTCAGCGACAGCATCAGCGCCGTGACAGACACCGACACCACGATTCCGGTCAGCACCAGTCCGCTGGGGATCGGGTTCACATATGCCTCCACACTGGTTATCCCGTCTGTCACGACAGGAGCCTTTCTTCCCACGATATAACCCTTCAGCGCAAGAAACAAATAGGTCGCCGTATCCATAATATTCAGACCGATGATCTTTTTGATCAGATTTTTCTGCAGAAGCAGGTTGGAAAAGCCGATCCCGAACAGGATCATAGCCACCGCTTCCTCATAATTGCTTATCAGATTAAGAAAATTCACCTTAGTAGCCTCCCTTCCGGAACATGCACTAGAAGGTATACATGGTACCTGCCACGACAATGCCCACACAGATATTCAGAAGCAGGATCAACCCGCTGCTCAGGATCGCGCCGGGCGTTCCCAGAGGGATGATGCTCTCAATCCCGTTTGCTCCCGTGTAAAAGGAATAGCTCTTCGCCAGACTGTAGCAGGCAAGCGCTCCGAAGCTCATGATCCGGTAAGTCTTCGCCGTGAAAAACCGCTCTGTCTTTGCAAAGCCGAAGGCATTCAGATAAAGGATCAGACCTGCGCCGATGACCGCACCGCCGGAGAAGCCGCCGCCGGGGCCCAGGTGTCCTGCCAGGATAATGTAAATGCCGAAGATAAAGATGGGCGGCACCAGCACTCTCGCCACTGTCTGCAGGATGATATCGTTCTTTGGCTCATAATTTCTGTCATCCGTCTCCGCAGTGTCTTTGTCATCCTTTTTGTCTACCCGAAGCAGGATCAGCACCGTGCAGGTGGCAATGAAAAGCACATGAGATTCCCCCAGCGTATCAAAGGCTCTGTAGTCTAAGATCATGCCGGTGACAATGTTGACTGCCCCCGTCTCCTCGAGACCTTTCTCAATATATCTGGCCGCCACCTCATTGTTTGCCGGATTGTCGGCATTGCCGAAGGTGGGCAGGTAGGAAACCGCCTCCAGAAGTATCGCCACAAGGAATACGCAGAAAAGCACACTGAACACTCTGTAAATCTTGTTAAAGATTCTGACCTCCGCATTGCGGTCCAGGTCATAGATCTTTTTCACCAGTTCTTTCTTTTCCTCTTCCCTCTTTCTGACAACTGCCTCATCCTCCGAAAAGGCTTCCTGGCTTTTCATTTCAACCGTATCCAGGAATGGGTCCTTTGTGCCCTCCAGCCACTGTCGGAAACGATAGGAAAAAGTCTTCTGATACTGTTCCTCCGTAAGCTTTCTACTCATTTTGATCCTCCCCTTCCCTGTCATCCCCTTTGATGATGGCATGGATTTTCTTCAAAGTGATCAAAAACAGAACTGTGGTCACACCGGCACCCACGGCAGCCTCTGTGATCGCAAGATCCGGAGATTCCAGCAAGATCCATATGACCGACATGATCAGACTGTAGGACATATAGATCAGTATGGTATTTAAAAGATTTTTTGACAGACTGGCGGCAATGGCGCACACCAGCAGAAATCCCAGCAAAATACAGGTAAATATCGTCACAGCTTTTGCCTCCTACTTCTCGTCTTCTTCTTTTCCTTTTTCTTCCTCATCCAGCTTTCGCATCCTGTAGTGGGACTCTCTCTCCTCATCTGTCGTCACTTCCAGTCTTGCGATCAGATGAGAGGAGACAGGCGACGAAAACCAGAGAAAAGCAATCACCAGAAACAGCTTGCAGGTTGTGAAGTTGAGTCCGCTCATCACCATGAGACCAATCAGGCTGAAACCAATGCCAAGCGTATCTCCCATGGCCGCCGCATGCATCCTGTTCAACACGTATTTAAACCGGAACACCCCTATCACTTCCAACACAAAAATAGAAATTCCTGCCAGCAGGAGCGCTGCACCTGCCAGAAACCGGACCCATTCAATTGCTGCCATCCCGCACCTCCTGCTCCAGGGCTTTTTTCTCCTGTGCCTGTTTTTCCTCCGCTTCCTTCTTTTCCCGATAGACGCCCATGTAAACCTTTGTCAGCACGATGACCGCCAGGAAGCTGATCATTGCATAGATAATACAGATGTCCGCCAGATATCCTTCCCCGAGCAGGACCGCCAGTATCGCGATCATAACGATCACCATGGTTCCTATCATATTGACTGCCACGATCCTGTCCGCAATCCTGGGGCCTATAATGGCTCTGATCAGGCACAACACCACCAGCACTGCCAGTACGATCAGCACTGCAGTGAAAAAAATCTCATAAGTCTGATTTAATGCTTCTATCCCTTTTCCCATTTTTCACGATCCGTCCTTTATTTTTCAAGCTCCCTGATACGTTCCTCAAACTCACTGTGGCAAAGTCCCTCCGCCATCCCTTCGTCCAGGCAGTGGACCGTGTAACTGTTGTCCTCCAGCGCCACTGTGATAGTGCCGGGCGTCAGGGTGATGGCATTTGCCAGAAACGCTCTGCCTGTCGTGGTCTCCAGATCAGACTGAAAAGTGACAAGCTGCGGCTGTACCTCCTCCTTCTGCGTGAGTATCAGGTGAATGACTGCTCCGTTTGCCTTGACAATTTCCCGGATCAGCACAAAGGCATATCCGATAAACTTGAAGATTTTTTTATAATTTTGAATTTCCCGGCTGATAGAATAATCTGCAAATTTGCAGGTGAATGCAAACAGCAGCGCTGCGATGATGATTCCGAAGATACAGATTTCCAGTGTGATGCTGCCGTTAAAGATAACCCATAGAACAAAATATAATAGATACATGTCCCATCCCTCCGCAACAATATGCTCTATTTTATCACATTATTTTTTTCTTTTAAAGAGAATCGTTTGAAAAAAAAGAAAATGCCGTCCATCCGCCTGACAACGGATAAACGGCACACTTATTTGTCTTTTGTCTGATTCTGTCGCATTCCTAGATGATCTCGACTTTTTCAAAATATTTCATCAGGATGTCGGCGCAGTTTTCCGCGCCCAGGCGGGAGGTGTCAAGGATCATGTGATAATTGTTTACATCACCCCAGACCTTACCGGTATTTTTGTTGTAAAATTCTGCTCTCTCCCTGTCGTTTTTCTCAAGCATCGCCTTCGCTTCGTCATAGCCAAGGGACTCCTTTTTCATGATCCTCTGGATCCTGTCTTCCTTGTCCGCACAGACATAAATGTTGAACACATTTCCCTTATCCTTCAGGATTTCCGAAGCACAGCGCCCCAGTATGATGCAGGAATTCTCAGCCAGTTCCTTTATGACTTCCGCCTCGCTGGAGTAATTGTGATCCTGCAGCTCATTCTCGATATATGCCTTGTCGTACACAGGGATTCCCAGCCTTTCGGAAAGCTGCTGCGCGATCATACTGGCTCCTGTTCCGTAACGACGGCTCATCGTAATCACAAGGTTCATAACTGCCTCCATTTCCGCTTCTCTTTTGTCTGCATAATTCTGTCCCATACGCAAATTATAGCATACTTATTTTTCCTATACAAGGCGATTTGAGTATACTTAAATGAAAAAGAAGCCGAAAGCCTTGAAAATTCAATGCTTTCGGCGGTGTTTTCTGGCGTTCCCGAGCGGATTCGAACCGCTGGCCTTCCGCTTAGGAGGCGGACGCTCTATCCTGCTGAGCTACGAGAACACTTATAAATCGGCATCCTCAGGAAAATTGATATGACCCTGCAGCCAGATGATTCCCTTGAATCTTCTGCCCACCTGAGGTTCACCGAACAAATCTATTATATTGATACTGACGTCAAATGTCAATTCATTCGTGCAAATTGTCAGCACATAAATTTGTTCTCCGGTGATCTGGTTTGTCACCAGTCTGACATTCATGATCTCTCCAAGGATGGAATACTGGTCACATTCCACACCGTAGGGCATAAAATAGGTGTCCACCAGGCTGAAGATGTCTTCCTTCTGGATTTTCTTTGATATGGTGGTGTACATATCCATATCTTCCAGAGTCAGAGTCTCAATAGCCTCCTCATCGCCCTTTCTGGCAGCCTCCATCAGATTATTTCTGGTCACAGACGCCTGTTTTACCCTCTGTATCTGTTCCTCATCCTTTAAGATGGGCAGCATGACAGTGCCGCTTACGGAGAGCGCCGACAATGTCAGGGTAGTTCCCCGAATCGGAAGCTTGCCTGTAGTCTGAGCCTTAATGTAAGGGATTTTGTTTTTGAGATAAAAGATCAGAGATATCCCAACCTTTAACTCATCGCACACACCCGCATAAGACTCCTTCTCCGCATGGCGCTCCACAGACACATCCTCACAGGAGGTAATGCCTGTTCCCTCCAGGTAAGGGTAATAATATTCATAGGTAAATTTTCCGTCTTTTTCAAATTCTCCGCATACTGCAATGCCGAGACCCGGGGCGAAATCCTTGTAGAATTCTCCCAGAAGATTTTTTTCCTGTCCTACGGTGACACTCTGTCTGTCCGGGTTCATCACCACTTCCGTCAAAAGCTCCTGCAGCTGTCTGCGCTCTTCAAAATGGCTGAATCCGATTGCTTTCATATATTTATGCAAGAATTTCACCTTCTTTCTACTTCAAATACCATGGAATGGCCATCCGGCCGTCTCCTGGCACTCTATTTATTTTGTGGGGTAGACCTTTTCTTTTCCGCCCATATAAGGTCTGAGAGCCTCCGGGATATCGATGGTGCCATCCTCGTTTACATTGTTCTCCAAAAATGCGATCAGTCCTCTGGGGGTAGCCAGCACCGTATTATTTAAGGTATGCACATAGTAGGTACCATTTTCACCCTTGGCACGGATGCCGAGACGCCTTGCCTGCGCATCTCCCAGTGTGGAGCAGGAACCAACCTCAAAATACTTTTTCTGTCTGGGGCTCCAGGCCTCTACATCACAGGATTTCACTTTCAGGTCAGCCAGGTCGCCGCTGCAGCATTCCAGTGTACGGACAGGGATATCAAGGCTGCGGAAAAATTCAACAGTGTAAGACCACATTTTATTGTACCAATCCATGGAATCTTCCGGCTTGCACAGCACTACCATCTCCTGCTTTTCGAACTGGTGTACGCGGTAAACGCCTCTCTCCTCAATGCCGTGAGAACCGACTTCCTTTCTGAAGCATGGAGAATAGGAGGTCATGGTGATGGGAAGTTTTTCTTCCGCAACTAATTCTCCCTGGAATTTACCGATCATGGAGTGTTCAGAGGTTCCGATCAGATACAGATCTTCCCCTTCTATCTTATACATCATTGCTTCCATCTCTGCAAAGCTCATCACACCGTTTACCACGCTGCTTCTGATCATAAAAGGAGGAACACAGTAGGTAAAACCTTTATCTATCATAAAGTCTCTCGCGTAGCTGATCATTGCAGAGTGTATTCTTGCCGCGTCGCCCATAAGATAATAAAATCCGTTGCCGCTGGTGCGTCCTGCCGCTTCCTTATCGATGCCGCTTATGCTCTCCAGGATATCAGCATGATAAGGCACCTCAAAATCAGGCACAACCGGCTCACCATATTTCTGGATCTCAACATTTTCGCTGTCATCCTTGCCTATCGGCACAGAAGGGTCGATGATGTTGGGGATCACCATCATGATTTTGGTGATCTTTTCCTGGAGCTCATTCTCTAAAACCTCAAGCTCTGCCAGTCTCTTTGCGTCGGCTGCTACCTCTGCCTTCTTCTCCTCTGCCTCTTCTTTTTTGCCCTGGCCCATGAGCTTACCGATTTCCTTGGAAATCCTGTTTCTCGCTGCACGCAGGTCGTCCCCTTCCTGCTTTGCCTTTCTGTTCTGCGCATCCAGTTCGATCACTTCGTCCACCAGCGCAATCTTCTCATCCTGAAATTTTTTTCTGATATTCTCTTTTACAATATCGGGATTCTCTCTCAAAAATTTAATGTCAATCATCTTGATAACCTTACCTTTCTCTAACCTTAAGTTTTTTATTCACCTATGGCAATCGCCAATGCTTCTGCTTCCTCTGTACCGAGAGAAATTGCACTTTCTCCGTTCCTGATTTCCTTTGTGTAGGAATAACAGCCTTCCGTGCTATGCACAGAATTTATGATAAATCCATTATTGTTTTCATCCAACAGTGCCAGGCTGAAACTCAATTGTCCTCCCATCTGCTGGAAGGCATCATATTTCACCAGTCCCATTTTCTGATAGGCGGTCTCCATTCTCTTGTAGAGCGTCCTGATGTCCTTTTTATTTTGTTCTGCTGTATTTTTCAGAAACCTGTTATCCTCTACCACCCCTGTGATTTCCTGTTCCAGACTCGCCCCGTCCTTACCCTGCACGAAGTGGTCCAGCCTTATTTTCAACTGATTGACCCTCTTTATCTGTAAGATCAACAGGACAAGCAAAACTATCGCCAGGATCAAAAGTACAATCATACCGATAAGCAGAAATCCCAGATCAAAGGAACCAAGGCCAATCCGATTTAATAATGTACTTGTATTGTTCATGTTTCTCCTTTGTGGATTTATTATCCTATCACTTCGAGCAGTCTGTCAAGGTCTTCGTGATTATAAAATTCAATTTCAATCTTTCCTGCGCCCTCTCCCTTGGAGGTGACAGTCACCTTGGTACTCAGCTTCTGCTTCAGTTTATCCTCAATGTCCAGGTAGATTGCCTGCATTGTCTTGTCATCCACCTTTTTTGGCTTTTCCGGCTTATGAAGATTTTTTACCAGTTTTTCCACTTCACGCACACTTAAATTTTCATCAAAAACCCGCTGTGCCAACGTATACTGTTCTTCCGGGTCTTCCACTGCCAAAAGTGCACGGGCATGTCCGGTGCTCAGCATCCCGTCAATCACCATCTGCTGTACATTGTCACAGAGTTTCAGCAGCCGGATAGAATTTGTGACGGCCGCACGGCTCTTTGAAACCCGCTCCGCAACCTCATCCTGCTTCAGATGAAAATCCTCCAGCAGCCGCTTATATGCCAGGGCCTCCTCAATCGGATTCAGATCTTCCCTCTGGATATTTTCAATCAGAGAGATTTCCATGATCTCCTGTTCTGTATAATCACGGATAATGACCGGAACCTCTTTTAATCCTGCCATTTTTGCAGCGCGCCATCTTCTCTCTCCGGCGATGATCTCATAGTGATCTTTTCTGTCCTGCACCAGGATCGGCTGTATCAGACCAACTTGCTTGATGGAATCTGACAACTCCTGCAGGGCATCCTCATCAAAATTTTTTCTCGGCTGCTTTCTGTTTGGTTCAACCATTGTGATCTTTACAATTGTTTCTTTTCCGCTCTGTTCTTCCCCGGATTTTTTTTCTGTTTCCTTTTTATTCTTTGCTTCCCCCACTGCATTCGGAATCAAAGAATCAAGCCCCTTGCCTAATCCTCTCGCTGCCATATGTATTTTCACCTTTCTTTGTATAATGTGCCTTCAGCATTTACGCATTGCTGAATGGCTATTCGTTTTGAATAATTTCATCCGCCAGATGCATATATGCATCCGCCCCCGCAGACTTTGCATCATATTTGTTGATCGGCATACCATAGCTGGGTGCCTCAGCAAGTCTGATGTTTCTCGGAATCAGTGTCTGATAGACCCTCTGGTTCAAATTTGCCTTTACGTTCTGCACCACCTGCATGGAAAGATTGGTACGGGAATCGTACATCGTAAACACCACACCCTCCATCTCCAGATCAGGATTCAGTCTCTCCTTTACAAGATTGACTGTATGAATCAACTGGCTCAATCCTTCCAACGCATAATACTCACACTGAATTGGAACAAGAACACTGTCAGCCGTCGTCATAGCATTAATGGTAAGCATATTTAAGGAAGGAGGGCAGTCAATAATAATGTAGTCGTAATCATTTTTAACGTAATCTACTTCATTTTTTAATATGTATTCCTTCCTGTCTACCCCTATCAGTTCTATTTCCGCCGCTGCCAGGTTTACGTTGGCCGGCAATACGGAAACATTTTCAATGACGTTGCTAATGATACAGTCTCTGATGGAACACTCTCCCAGAATCAATTCATATACTGTATTTTCCAATTCATTTTTATTGATTCCAAATCCGCTGGTGCTGTTGCCCTGTGGATCCGTATCGATGATCAAAACCTTCTTTCCTTTATCCGCAAGACACGCTGATAAATTGATAGAAGTGGTTGTCTTTCCAACCCCACCCTTTTGATTTGCAATTGCAATTGTCTTTCCCATTATTTTCGCCTTTCATTGGTTTGTGCTCACACTCGCAAGCCTGCACTTTCAGTGCTTTTTCGTCTGTTTTGCAGACGTTTGCTCGTCAATGGCACAAGAAAACCAAATGTCTGTTTTACAGCCGTTTGGTTTTCTGCTGTGCCTATTATATCACTAAACCTTTTTCATATCTACATGAAAGTTTTTGGAATTCAAGAAAGTTTCACGCTGCAATACTTAAAATGTTTCACGGTTTACTTTTACAATATGTTGGGCTTCAATGTTTCACGTGAAACATTATCTTGTGTTTAATATAATAAAGGGTAAGGAATGTTTCACGTGAAACATTTCTTACCCATATATTTCAAAATCAAGGAATTTTTTTGAACCGTTTATATATACCGAGTTTATACTGTAAACAGAATTAACACTGCTGATTTAATAATCTGCGTATTCAGAAAAGCTTGATGATATCGTTCTTAATAGCAAAAACGGCAGCCTGAGTTCTGTCGGATACATCTATCTTCTTAAAAATGCTGGAGACATGATTTTTAACAGTTCTCTCACTTATATTTAAGGAAGTGGCAATTTCCTTATTGAACATACCATTTGCAACCTCAATTAAAACCTGCAGTTCACGGGAGGTCAGTGATTCAATTTTGTATTTATCACTGTCTTTTGTCATAAGCTTTTTATTCATGGCAGGAACGAGTTTGGACTGAATATATTGTTCTCCACTCACGACAGTCTTAATCGCTTTGATCAGTTCCGCAGAATCAGAGTCTTTCAAAATATAGCCGTCCACACCAATATCTTCTATTGCCGTAACCAAATACTCAACCTCATCATGTACAGTGAGGATAATAACCTTAACCTTACTGTTTTTTCTTTTCATTTCTTCCAGAACTTCGATTCCGTTTTTCTTTGGCATATTGATATCAAGCAATAAAACCTGGGGTTTAGAAATTTCAAGTTTTTCAAGACAATCCTCTCCGTCACCGGCTTCACCCACAACCTCTATGCTGCCGTCAGCTTCAAGAAGATGTCTGATTCCTTCTCTGATTAAGACATGATCATCCGCCATCATAACTCTTATACTCATATTCCCTCTCATTCTGCCATCAGTACGGCTTGCAAATTTTTTCTAACTATTATCCAATTTCATCAGTCACTAAAGTTTTGTAAAAGTAAATCGGTATTTCATTATGTAGTCCGGTTCCCTCATCCGGATGTAGATCAATTTGCAGCTTTACCGCTTAAAAATCAGCCACTCCCTTCTCGTCATTCGTATCTATTGCAAGAAAGAACATATGTTCGTATATTTAATTTTATATTAAAATATCATGAAGGTGAATACCTCAGCCCTCCCCGGGCTTCGAGGTTACCGTCCGTTATAATTATAGTACAATGGAAAACTCG
>CAYPSH010000003.1:0-22794 GCA_964413445.1 uncultured Acetatifactor sp. | reverse complement strand
ACCGCTGCGTTTGGAGTGAGCGAAAGCGTCCCGAGAATTAAATGACGCCGGGGAGCGGCTGAGTCATCTGTATTCATGTACTTTCAACATGACAGCACCAAGGCTTCTGGGTTGGGCTGAGGTCTCTCGGCTTTTGCTACGCACCTGCAGTAAACTGCTTCCTGTACTGGAGGGGCGTGACCAGCTCCCTCTCCCGGAATATTTTGACAAAGTTGTTCACATTGACATACCCCACCTGCTCGGAGATGTCCGCCACAGACAGATCGGTGGTGATCAGAAGCTTTTTCGCCTCTGAGATGCGAAGCAGGATCAGGTACTCCTTGAAGGTGGTGCCGACAATGTCCTTGAAGGCGATGGACAGGGAGTGACGGCTGACATAAAGAGAATCAGCGATTTCCTGCAGCGTCAGATTCCTGTCAAAGTGTTCATTGATATACCGCTGCGCGTTCATGACGGCATCCGACATGGCGCTGTGCCCGCGCATCGGGAAAAAGCCGGGCGCCTCGCGGTATAATTCGATCAAAACCTCCGTGAACAGAGCTGCGCTTTTTGAGACGTAAAGGCTGTCCTGTGAGAGGTATTCCGCCGCCAGCTGCTCAAACAGGGGAAGGAGCTTTGCGTAGGTATCCTCCGCAAGCCGGATAACGTGCGAAAAGTCTTTGGGACGCTGGATAAAAATGGAGACCAGTTCGGGGTCATTTAAGTACGACAGGATCAGCTTGCCGGACACAGTGACGACATAACGGCTGTAGGGCGCTTCCCCGATGAGAAAATGGTGTCGTTCCAGGCTGCTGATGAACATGAGGGAGCCGTGGGACAGGGAGTAGGTTTTTTGCTGGATGACAGCCTGAGCCGTCCCCGCCGTGACCAGGATGACCTCGTATTCGTAGTGAGCTGCGGCCTGCGAGAGGGCGTCGCTTATGCGGTCTGTATAAAAACAGCTGATATCCGGTATGTGTGTATATTGCATGGCGGTCTCCTTATGGTCAGATTTGGAATCCCTTGAACTATATTATAAAGAAGAAAGGATCGTTTGACAATGAAGCATGAAAGATTTTCCTATCGCAGCCGGGAGGAAATCCTGGAGAAAGCGTCTGAGCTGGGAGTCCATCTCCCTCTTGCAGAGACGACAAATGTCCTGAAAAAGCCCTTGTCCTTTGGAAATGTCACAGTCCCGAACAGAATGGGTATTGCGCCCATGGAGGGAGCGGACGCGCTGCCGGACGGCTCTCCGTCGGAGCTCACCCTGAGAAGATATGTGAGGGAGGCCGAAGGAGGAGCCGGCATCATCTGGTTTGAAGCAATCTCCATCGTGCCGGAGGGACGTTCCAGCGCCCACCAGCTCATGCTGACGAGGGACAACCTGGAGAACTATAAGGTGTTTCTGAACGCGATCCGCGAGGCGGGCGTGAAAGCCAATGGCTATGCGCCGTACCTGATCATGCAGGCAAACCATAGCGGGCGCTATTCCAACCCGGAGGGGAAACCGGCTCCCATGATCGCCTACCGCCACCCGGAGTATGAGAAGCTCAGAAAGGCAGATGACAGCTGCATTGTCTCAGATGATTATCTGAAAAGCCTTGAGGAGAAGTTCGGCGAGGCGTCTGCACTGGCTAAGGAGGCCGGTTTTGATGCGGTGGATATCAAGTCCTGCCACGGCTATCTGCTGGCAGAGCTGTCCTCTGCGTACAACCGCCCCGGCGAGTACGGCGGAAGCTTTGAAAACCGTACCAGGCTGCTCCGAAATGGCATCGCAGCGGCAAAGCAGCACGAGGATACGCACTTCCTGGTCACTGCGCGGATCGGGGTCTATGACGGATATGCCTACCCCTACGGCTTCGGCGTGAAGGAGGCAGGGGACGCCTCACCAGACATGGACGAACCCATCCGGCTGGTGCGTATACTTTACGGGGAGCTTGGCATGCCGTTTGTCAATCTGACGATGGGCAACCCTTATGTCACCACCCATGTGACCAGACCCTTTGACATGGGAAAATATGTGCCGGACGAGCATCCCCTCTACGGCGTTGCCCGCATGATAAACGGAATCGGGGAGATCAAGAGGGCTGTCCCGGAGATGGTGATCTCTGCATCCGGTCCCTCCTATCTGAGGCAGTATTCGGATCTGTTTGCGGCGGGGGCCATAGAGGAGGGGCTTTGCGACCATATGCTCTTCGGGAGAATGTCCTTTGCCAATCCCGATTTCCCAAGACAGGTGATAGAGAACGGAAGGATAGATGAAAGAAAAACCTGTATCACCTGCGGAAAGTGCGGCGACCTGATCCGTGCGGGAAAACCCACGGGCTGTGTCATCAGGGATTCCGAGCATTACATGAAATATTACCGGGAATTCATGGAAGAAAATAAATAAGAATGAAAAGGCAAAAAGAGCCCGCTGCAATATGCGGACTCTTTTTATGCCAAAAAACTGACATATAGGACAAAATTTAACCTGGAAAAAAGTGACCTCGTTAATAAATTCTGTCAATTTACAAAGTTGTATAGCGATGATACTGTTGATGCATGAAAACACAAAGCAAAAGCTTTCGTTGAGCAGAAAAGGCAGAAAACAATGAAAAAGGTCAGGGTGCTGCTGATTGCGATCGGCGGGTACGGAACAAATTATTATAAGGAACTGGTGGAAAAAAATGTCACCTCCGTTCAGGTGGAAGGCGTCTGTGAGGTGATGAAGGATGTGGACGAAAAATTCCCCCTCCTGAAGGAAAAGGGGATTCCCGTCTACCACAGTCCGGAGGAATTTTACAGGGAACATCAGGCAGATCTCGCGGTGATCGCATCTCCCATGCATCTGCATTTTGAACAGACAAAATACTGTCTGGAGCACGGCTCCAACGTGATGCTGGAGAAGCCGGTCTGTACATCAATTGAAGATGCCGAAGAGCTGCAGAGGATAGAGGAGGCGACCGGACACTTTGTCTGTGTCGGCTATCAGTGGAATTACGACAGGCAGGTCTGGGCGCTGAAGCAGGATATCCTGGCGGGCAAATTCGGGAAGCCTGTTTCCATGAAGGCGATGCATGCTCTGCGCCGGGGAGATGTCTACTACCGGAGGAACAATTGGGCGGGAAAGATCAGGGTCGGAAATTACACGGTCAATGACAGTCCCTTCAACAATGCCAACGCCCATCAGTTCCAGAACATGACATTTCTCCTGGGGGAGCGGATGGACAGCGCCGCCCGGATAGGAAGCGTGGAGGCGGAGCTCTACCGTGCAAACAGCAGTATAGAAAATTTTGACACTGCGGCGGTACATGCGACGACGGAGTCGGGGGTGGATCTGTACTACTACACGACCCACAATGAGGACATCAAGGAGTTCGGTCCCTTTGCGGAATACGAATTTGAAAAAGCCACCATATATTATGGAAAGGATTTTGGAGAGGGACCTGTGAAAGCCTATGTGGCTGTCTGGAAGGACGGGACAAAAGAGTCCTATGCCGGAATAGACAGGGGCGACAGGCTTCAAAAGCTCTACGATGCTCTGGAATGTACAGAGAAGGGCGGACATCCCGCCTGTACGATCCAGTGCGCACTCCCGCATCTGAAGACAGTGCTGGAACTGGCAAAGCTGCCGGTCCGCCAGATCCGGGAGGAGGAATTGGAACATGTTGAGGAGGACGGAATACACTATTGTGAGATCCGAAATCTCAGAGATATATTCACAACATGCTATAACAGCCGGCAGATGCCGTCGGAGACGGGAGTCTGTTGGTAAAACCAAAAAAAGGAGAGGTGGTATTATGAAGAAAAAGGTAACAAGCTTCACTGCAGTGGCTATGGCCGTTGCAATGGCCGGAACCATGCTCACGGGCTGTGGTTCCAGCTCCACGGAACAGAGCGTGGCTTCTTCGTCTGAGGCAACCAGCCAGGCATCCTCATCATCTGCTGCTGAGTCGACTGCATCAAGCGAAGAGACACCCGCAGAGACGACGGAGGAAAATTCCAAGCCCTATGCTGGCACAAAGCTGACATGGTGGACAAAGCTGAATTCCAACGTTTCCGCAAACTATGAAAATCTCGCCGACACACCCTGGGCACAGTATGTGATGGAGCAGACTGGTATTGAGATCGAGTTCATCCATCCCGTATCCGGTTCCGAGTCAGAGGATTTCGCGATCATGCTGGCTGACGGCGACTATCCGGACATCATCGAGTGGACATGGACTACCTATTCCGGAGGTCCCGGCGCTGCAATCGATGAGGGCGTTATCCTGAACCTGAATGATGTGATGGCAAATTCACCCAATATGCAGGCGGTCCTGGCAGAGAATCCGGAGATTGAACGCATGATCAAGACCTCAGACGGTGACTTCTACTGCTATCCGTTCTTAAGAGGAACCGAGTCCCCCAACGCTACACAGTTCAGCAACGGTCTGATCCTCAGAAAGGATGTTCTTGACGAGCTGGGTCTGGAAATGCCTGAGACCATCGACGAGTGGGATACAGTTCTCAGGGCTTTCAAGGAGGCCGGATTTGAGACTCCTTTCGTGACAAGAAGCGAGTGGATGAAGCAGTGCTGGGCAGGCGGCTTTGACAACTGGGGCGACTTCTATGTAGATGACGGCGTTGTAAAGAACGGTCTCATCGAGGACAGCCGTAAGGAACTGATCTCCAAGCTGCATGAGTGGTATGAGGACGGACTGATCAGCAAGGATTGGCTGGTAGCAGACAAATCCTCCAACCAGACAGACTTCACGACAGGGAAGGCAGCAGCAGTGTTTGCACCTTTCGGACAGGGACTTGGAACCTACACCAAGGTGATGAACGAGGCTGATCCCGAGATCACCCAGGAAGACATCAGGGCAACCGTTCCCGTCACCTCCACAAAGGGACAGAACGCGAAGTTCTCCAAGATGAACAATATCTTCGATAAGTCCGGTGTCTCCTCTGCAATTTCCACCAGCTGTGAGAACGTGGATGCAGCGGCATGGCTGTTAGACTGGATGTTCGGCGAAGAGGGAACCCTTGTCTGCAACTATGGTATCGAGGGTGTTACCTATGAGATGGTTGACGGCGTTCCCACCTATACCGACGTGATCCTGAACAACGAGAACGGCTGGGATTCCGCTAAGGCACTGGCTGCTTATACGAGAGCATCGACCTCCGGAACCTGCATCCAGCAGGAAGGCTACATCGAGCAGTACTACGAGCAGGACAACCAGAAGGAGGCTCTGGAGCTGTCAAAGAAGACAGATATGGGCGATCACTTCTTCCCGCCTACCTCCGTTGCATCTGAGCACAGTGAGGAATATGCAACTATCATGAGCAATGTCAATACCCGTGTGGATGAGATGGAGGCACAGTTCATCTCCGGCGAGGCTTCTCTGGACGATTGGGATACCTATATTGACCAGCTGAAGGCTTTCGGTATTGAGGATGCGATCCAGTGGATGCAGGAAGCTTATGACGCATACATGGCAAACTAATTAACATAAAAGACCGGCGAATGCTGCATCCGGGCAGGAGTCTTGGATGCAGCATTTTCCATATAAAAGATTGGAAAGAAAAGAGTTAAGGAAGGACTAAGCGATGGAACGAATGACAGAGTTATTGGATCGCCTGGACTATACAGTGCCGGGGCTTGAGAAGGCGAAAGAGCTGTATGCCGCGGGAGATTTTGACGGATGTATGGACGCGGTGATCGAGCATTTCCGCAACAGGACGGAACCGAAGTACCTGTTCACCAGAGAGGATATGGAAGGCTTTGAGGATGAGGAGACGATCGCTGACGCGGAGGATACCTTAAGGCATTATATTTACGGGTATCAGTATGAGGGAGAGATAGACTGGCATTTCAATGCTATGGCAGACACTTCCAGGGACAATGAATGGAGCTGGTCTCTGTACAGACATATTTTCTGGCAGCCCCTTGCGAGGGCCTATGTCATGACCGGAGATGAAAAATATACAAAGGAGTTCCTGCACCAGATGAAGGAGTTTGAGGCGGCATGGCCGGTGAAGCCCTTCATGGAGGACGACACCTTTGAGACGAAGTTCAAGTTCCCTGGGCATGCGTGGCGTACCATTGAGACAGGTATGAGAATGTACTGTGTATGGCTTCCGTGCTATGTGGCCTTCAGAAAATCCCCCGTGTGGGACAGGGAGGGCTGGGTGAGGTTCCTCACGATGGTGTGTGACCACGCGGATTATCTGATGGATCACTACAGCAACCACAACCGCTCCAGCAACTGGCTCACCATGGAATCCGGAGCGCTTTTGATCTGCGGCATCATGTTCCCGGAACTGAAATCCCGGTGGAAGGAGCTGGGCTACCGCCGCGTCATGCATGAGGTGAAATACTCCTTCGACAACGACGGCATCCACATGGAGCGCACCCCCATCTATCACATGGTGGCAGCAGGTATCTACCTGCAGTGTATGCGCCTGTGCAAGGCAAACGGCATCCCCATCGCACCCTATGCGATGCCCACGCTGGAAAAATCCGCAGAGTTTCTGCTGGCGCTGGTAAAGCCGGATCTCTCCACGCCCATGATCGGGGATGCGGACAGAGACGACCTCGTCACAAGGCGCTGCGACACGTCCCTCTACGAGGGCATGAACCTGACCTTTGACCCGAAGGACTTAAACGAGATGCGGGCCTACTTCCGCACCATGTACGAGGAGACCGGGAGGGAGGACTTTTTGTACCTTGCCACGCTCCGGAAGGAGGGGAAGGCACCAGAGAAGCGCAATTTCGCATTTAAGGATGCGGGAATCTACATCATGAGGACCGGCTGGGAGGCGGAGGACAGTTACTTCCACATCCACGGCATCCAGCTTGAGCGGGGGGAGAAGAGTACCCATTCCCACAACGACACGGGACATCTGGAGCTGCATATCAAGGGTGAGGACATCCTGACGGACAGCGGCCGTTATATTTACAACAGCAACGCATGGCAGGACTGGAGACATTACTTCTTAAGCGCCAAAGCACACAATACACTGTATGTGGATGATCATGAGATGGGAACTGTGCCGGGCGTCACCAGGGTGAGGGGCGTCAGGACCTTCTGCCACAGGTTTGAGGAGAATGCGGATTATCAGATCATAGATATATCGCACAACGGATATGTATATACAGATGACCCTGTCTACCACAGGAGGAGAGTCCTGCATCTTGCGGGAGATGTCTATGTGATCGATGACCAGGTGACTGGACTCGGACTTTCGGAGCACGACATCAGGCTGTACTTTAACTTTGCCTTCGGTCATCTCACACAGAAGGAGGGCGGCGATTTCGTCTATGAGTCCCAGAAGAAGCGCCGGTACGACTTTGTGAGCAGAGCTTCAAAGGAAGTGACATATGAGATCCTGGAGGGGAGCGAGGAGCCGAAGGGCGGCTGGATCTCCTACGGCTATTACCACAAGGAGCCGATCCCGCAGCTGGCTGTGAAGACTTCGGGTCCTGTGCCGATCCGGTTCCTGACCGTGATCAAGCCGGAGGGTGTGGATGTAAAGGCTGAGGTTTCTGCGGAGAAGATTGAGGTGGCTTTGGCGGACGGCAGGGTTCTGACCCTGTTGGAGGACAAGGTGGAGCTTCAGTAAGGAGGTAGAGGTATGAGATATGGTATCTGCACAGATATAGGTCATCTGGAGCTTCTGGAGAAGCTGGGATATGACTACATAGAGCTGTCTGTGACAAAGACGATGGGGCTGTCTGAGGAGGAGCAGGAGGAGGCGCTTTCAAAGCTTGCGGCCTCAAAGGTAAAGTGTGAAGCCTTCAATATCCTGTTCCCGAAGACCATGCAGCTTCTGGACGGCAGCACAGGGGAGGAAGAGCTTAAGGATTATCTTCACAGGGCGCTGGCGCTGGTAAAGCGCTTCGGGGCCGGGACAGTGGTGTTCGGAAGCGGAAAGTGCCGCATGTGCCCGGAGAATATGACCCTCGGGGAAGCCTACAGGAAGCTTGTGGACGTCTATCGGATCACCGGTGAGATTGCTGCGGAGTACGGGATACAGGTGGTGATCGAGCCCCTGAGCTACGCGGAGACGAACATGATCAACACCATGGCTGAGGGAGCCATCCTGGAGGCGGATGTAAACCATCCGAATGTAAAGCTGCTGGCAGACTTTTTCCATGTGGAAGCAAACCATGATTCCATCGCGTCAATTGGATGTATACGGAATTTCGGACACATCCACATCGCATCCGGAAACGGAAGGCGCTATCCGGTTTCCGAGGAGGGAGAGGAGTACGCGGCGTTCTTTCAGCAGCTGAAGGCTGTGGGCTACGACGGAAGGATCAGCATTGAGGGCAAGACGGACGATTTTGAGAAGGACGGCGCGGCAGCGCTGACACTTCTCAAGGAACTGGAGGGACGAAGCTATGAGTAAGGTGAGACTTGGCATTATCGGATACGGCAAGATCGGAAGCCAGCACGGCGGTTCGATCAAGGCGGGGAAGACCCCGGCGGTGGAACTGACAGCCGTGGCGGATATCGACCCGGAGAGATGTAAGCTTGCGAAAGATACCTTCGGAGATTCTCTGAAGACTTTTGACAGCAGCACGGCGCTGATACAGTCCGGGCTCTGTGACGCCGTTCTGATCTCGACGCCGCACTACTATCATCCGCCCATGGCGATCGAGGCCATGGAGGCAGGGCTTCACGTCCTGGTGGAAAAGCCTGCGGGCGTCTACACAAAGCAGGTTGCGGAGATGGACGCGGTGGCGGCAAAGCACCCGGAACTGGTGTACTGCATGGACTTTAACCAGAGGACAAATCCGCTGTACCAGAAGGTGAAGGATCTTCTGGACGGGGGAGAGCTGGGACAGATGAAGCGTGTCATCTGGATCATCACGGACTGGTACCGCTCCCAGAGCTATTATGACCAGGGCGGCTGGAGAGCGACCTGGGAGGGGGAGGGCGGCGGCGTCCTGCTGAACCAGAATCCCCACAACCTGGATCTGTGGCAGTGGATGTGCGGCATGCCAAAGAGGGTAAAGTCCAACGTATATTACGGAAAGCACAGGAATATCGAGGTTGAGGATGATGTGACGGCACTGGTGGAGTACGAGAACGGAGCCACCGGATGCTACATCACGACGGTAGGGGATGCTCCCGGCACCAACAGGCTGGAGATCGACGGCGAGCGCGGCAAGATTGTGGTGGAGAACGATACTCTGAAGTTCTACCGCCTGAGAGTGCCTGAGCCGGAGTTCAACGCCACCTACAAAAAGGGGCTTGGAAAGCCTGAAGTGTGGGAGTGCCAGATCCCTGTAAAGGGAACCTACACTTCCCATCCGGGGATCATCAACAATTTCTGCGACGCGATCCTGAAGGGCGCAAAAAGGATCGCCCCCGGGGAAGAGGGCATAAGGGGGCTGGAGATTTCCAACGCCATCCATCTCTCCTCCTGGCTGGACGGCCAGTGGGTGGAGCTGCCGGTGGACGCAGAGCTGTATTTTAAAAAGCTGAAGGAGCACTGTAAAGGGTCGATAATCGGTTGAACAGTGCATGATTCTCCGTGTATAATGTGTGTGGAGGATCGCGGAGCGATCCGTTATCACACAAAACCGTAAGCACGGAGGAGACAGGACGGTATGGAAAAGAGTAGACGAAACCTGTACAAAATACTGACCCGATGGAGCTTGTCCTATGTGGCGCTGTCCGTTGTGGCGATCACGATCATCGCCCTGTGTGCGGTGCAGTATTCCAGGGCGCTCAGAGAAAATCTGGAGCGCACCAACACGGTGCAGCTGGAAAAGATGCAGCTGCAGACGGACAGGAATGCACAGAATCTGCGCTCCTGTGTGAACCGTGCGAACCTCAATGACATGGTGACCCTCCTGCGCAAGACGACCTCCTTTGACCAGGTTTCCCGCTACGGGATGTATCTTCTGGTGCGGGAGATGGCGGAGGAGATGCTCTACGACTCCGGCCTGCACGACAGCTACCTTTATTTCCCGGCGCTGGATCTTCTGGTCTCCGGCAATTATTACGACAGCAGCAAGGACTTCTATGACAGTTATTTCCAGTCCTATGGTTTTGGCTATGAGGAATGGTACGAGATCATCAGCAAAAGTTATGAGACCAGCCAGATCTTCGCACTCAGCACGGGCGATGACGGTGAGGCGCTGGTTGCCCTGGTAAAGCCGCTGTCCAACAGCTCCCGCTCTTATCAGCCGGCGAATGCCATCCTGATCATTGATCTGAACGATATGCTGTCCGACAACGAATGGCTCAATCAGGATCTCGACCAGGTCTGCATCGTGGACAGGACCAACAAGAGGATCGTGTCGAACACGCCGCTGGAGGAAGAGGTCTACGACACACTGATGGAGAAAAGCTTCGGGGAAGGGGCGGAGAGAGGGCAGTATCAGATTTTGGTAGGTTCCTCTGTGCTCTCCTGCATCCCCTCCCAATATGAAAACTGGGATTATGTGGCGGTCACACAGGAGCAGGAATATGTGGCGCGCATCAAGGAGCTGCAGAGACTGGTCCTCCTTCTGGTGCTGGTCTATCTGGCAGTCAGTACGGTGGTGATCGGCCACTCGATGATGCGTCATTTCAGGCCTCTCCACAAGATGGTGGTCATGCTGGAAAACCAGTCGGGGGAGGAGGAACAGCAGGGCAGGGATACCTACGAGTATATCAGCAATGCCGTCAGTCAGCTGGTGACAAAGAACCGCGAGAACACAGATGTGATCGACAGGCAGAAGAATGCTATCGGCAGGGAGCTGCTGCACCGGCTTTTGACGGAGAAGACGGCGTATGAAAGCATGAATGCAGAGCTGCTCCTCCAGTATGGGATCAATGTGGAGAACCGGGCATTCTGCATCCTGGCATACCGCAGAGAGGAAGAGCCTGCCCCCTCCGGCCAGATGGCAAAGCAGGAGGAAAATCAGGATATACTATGGTTTACCGTGCAGAATGTAACGGAAGAAAACCTGGCGGGCGAGGGCCTCAACGGTATCTTTTATCAGGAGAATGACAGGGAAGGGCTGTTTTTGATCAGCTCCGACATGGAGGGGGAGAAGCTTGCCGGGGCGGTGTACCGGGCCAGCAAGGTCTCCGCAGAGTTTATAACAAGGTATTTCAGGCTTTCCCACAGGACCGCGGTGAGTGAGGTCCACAGCGGGGCGGCCGAGATCCATCAGGCATACAGGGAAGTGAAGCGGGTGTTCGAATACCAGGATGGGGAGGAGAACACGGAGATCGTAAACTACAGGGAGATCAACCTGCTCCCCACGGACACACTGCTGCAGTATCCCATCGACGCCGAAAACCGACTGTCGCAGAGCATCAAGGACGGAGACGCCCGGAAAGCCTGCGAGGAGATCCGGGCGGTCTTAAAGATGAACCGGATCGAGAGCCAGGCGCAGGAGGTGGCCCAGTTCCTGGCCAGCAACATCGCCGCGACCATGATCAGGATAGCAGGCAAGTGCCTGCCCGCCGATGCCTTCTCGGAGGCGCAGAAGGAGCTGATGGATGCCTGCAGCCGCAAGGGAGAGGGAAAGCTGCAGGAGGAGCTGGAACGGTTTGCCGTGACTCTCTGCTCCTTAGTCTCAGAGCAGAACTCCAGAGAAAGGGCAAACCAGAAGGACAGACTGTATACGGAAGCCAAAAGGTGGGTGGACGAAAATTATTCCGACCCGGACCTGAGCGTCAATTCTCTCTCGAACCAGTTTCACGTGCAGCCCGCCTATCTGTCGAAGCTGTTCAAGGAGGCGAGCGGGGGAGAAAAGCTTTCCGCATATATCCAGACCAGGCGGCTTGACAGTGCAAAACAGCTTCTGGCGGAGGGCAGAAAGGTCGATGATGTTGCGGTAAAGTGCGGCTTCGGAAGCCAGAGGACCTTCATCAGGCTATTCAAACAGTACGAAGGGATCACCCCGGCACAGTTTCGGGAGCTGGTCCGGAAACAGGGAAAAGAGGGACAGAAGGAATGAAAAAGCTGAGGACAGCAGTCATAGGCTGCGGGCTCATATCCAAGAATCATCTGAAGGCGCTCCGCAATGTGGAGAACGCGGAGTGTACGGCGGTCTGTGACATTGATCATGCAAGGGCGGATGAGGCTGCCAAAACCTATGGGATCGGAAAGGTTTATTATGATTACCGCGAGATGCTCAAGGACGGGGAGATAGATGCGGTCCACATCTGCACGCCCCACTACCTGCACGCACAGATGGCAATAGATGCGCTGAACGCCGGGAAGCATGTGCTGTGTGAAAAGCCCATGGCTCTCACAGCGGAGGATGCGGCGGCGATGATCGAAGCCAGGGACCGGGCGGGCAGACAGCTCGGCATCTGCTTTCAGAACCGATACAATGAGTCCAGCGTCCAGATAAAGAAAACGCTGGACAGCGGAGTGCTCGGGGAAGTCATCGGGGCGAGAGGCCAGGTCACCTGGGACAGAAAGCCGGAATACTACACCAATTCTCCCTGGAGAGGCCGCTGGGCGACCGAGGGGGGCGGGGTGCTGATCAATCAGGCGATCCACACCTTCGATCTGCTGCAATGGCTGACCTGCAGGATCTCTACTGTCGAGGCCGGGATCGCCACAAGGAGATTGAAGGAGGCAATCGAGGTGGAGGATACAGTTGACATCCTGATGACAGGAGAAAAAGGGCAGCGCATCCTGTTCTATGCCTCCAACTGTTATGTGAAGAATGCGCCGGTGGAGCTGGAGATCATCTGTGAGCACGGGAGCATCAAGATGGTCGGAAATACGGTCACCACAGAGCATGACGGGGAAGTCACGACGGAGGACTACACCTCCGGAACGGTGCTCGGCAAGGATTACTGGGGCAGCGGACACGGCTATCTCATCGAAGATTTCTACCGGTGCATTGAGGAGAACAGACCCTTTCCGGTCAGCGGGGAGGAGGCGATCGTGAGCGTGAAGCTGCTGCAGGCAGTCTACACCTCAGGCCGGGAACACAGGGTGGTTACGCTTTAAACTAAAATTGGGAAGGTGGATGGTATGAAAAAAGAGAAAGCGGTCAAAAAAGAATATATGCTGAATGGGAGAAAGCTGACATTTCGGGAGCGCGTGTCGCGCGACTTCCACCACAACTGGATGCTGTATCTGATGATGCTTCCCATTATTTTGTATTATCTGATCTTTAAGTTTGGCCCCATGTTCGGACTTTCCATTGCATTTATGGATTACAAGCCGGCAAAGGGCATTTTTGGGAGTAAATGGGTGGGCTTTAAGCACTTTAAAAGCTTCTTTACGGATTACTACTTCGGGCGTCTGCTCAGGAACACGATCCGCATCAGCGTCTGCTCCCTGCTGACATTCCCGGCACCCATCATCCTGGCGCTTCTTCTGAATGAACTGAAGAGTCCCGGATTTGCCAAAATCGTGCAGACCATCACCTACATACCGCACTTTATTTCCACTGTGGTCATCTGTGGTATCATCATAAAGCTGACAAGTGCCACCGGCGGCATCACTTCCATCCTCCACGTTCTCTTCGGCGTGGAGCAGGAGACACTTTTGAATAAGGGTTCCAACTTCCTTCCGATCTATGTGCTCTCGGATCTGTGGCAGACGATCGGCTGGAATTCCATCATTTACCTGTCGGCCCTTGCAGGCATCGACCAGGAGCTCTACGATGCGGCGAAGGTGGACGGAGCAGGCCGTTTCAAGAGAGTCATCTATATCACCCTGCCCTGTCTGACACCCACGATCGTCATTATGCTGATCTTAAAGATGGGTAAGATCTTTGATGTGGGTTATGAGAAGATCATGCTGCTGTACAATGCGGCGATCTACGATACGGCGGATGTCATCAACACCTATGTGTACCGGAAAGGTCTGATCGATGCGCAGTACAGCTACAGCTCCGCTGTCGGCCTGTTCAACTGTGTGGTGTGCTTCCTGTTAGTGATCATCACCAACAAGCTGAGCAAAAAAGTAAGCGGAAACGGACTTTGGTAAGTGAGGAGGCTGGATAAGAATGAGTAAAGCGGTTAAAGGAACCAAAATGAAAGAAAGCGTGGGCAGCAGGATCTTTGATGTGTTCAATGTACTTCTGATGTGTTCTCTGCTGGTCGTCATCATGATCCCGCTGATCCATGTGTTGGCGGCATCCTTCAGCAATGCTTCCGCCTATGTGCGCCATGAGGGACTGCTGATCCTGCCGGAGGGCTTTTCCACGGCAGCCTACAAGGCCGTTGCGCAGAACAGGAACATTTACACGGGCTACGCAAACACCATCTTCCTTGTGGTGGTCGGAACCTTTTTGAACATTGTTTTCACCCTGATCGCGGCGTACTGCCTGTCCAGAAAGAATGTGATGTGGAACAACATTCTCATGATGGGAATCGTGTTCAGCATGTATTTTAACGGCGGCATGATCCCTACCTACCTGGTGGTAAAGGGCGTGGGTCTGAAGGGCTCTCTGTGGGCCTTGATCATTCCGGGTCTGGTGAGTACCTACAATCTGATCATCATGAGGACGGCTTTTGTCTCGGTGCCGGACAGCCTGGAGGAGTCGGCAAAGCTGGACGGAGCAAACTACTGGACTATCCTGTGGAAGATCATGGTGCCTCTGGTGAAGCCGACGATCGCCGTGATCTGCCTGTACTACGCGGTTGCACACTGGAACTCCTGGTTCAATGCCATGCTCTACATCAGAGACAGGGGAAAATATCCGCTGCAGCTGATCCTGCGTGAGATCCTGATCCAGAACAGCACGGACTCCATGACCACGGGAAATGACGACTATATGCTCAGTGAGACGATCCAGTACGCAACCATCGTTGTGGCAACGCTGCCGATCTTGTGCATCTATCCCTTTATCCAGAGATATTTTGTAAAGGGTATCATGATCGGAGCCGTGAAGGGTTAAGAAAATCTGATGAACCCCTGAATAAAACGGTAAAGGAGAAGAGAAATGAGAGTCAGCTATGAAGAGATGTATCAGGAATTTGTACGTGTCCTCTTAAAGCGCGGCTTCACGAAGGAGCGCGCGGAGCTGTCCGCAAAGCTCTATGCGGACGCCAGCCGCGACGGTGTCTACACCCACGGCCTCAACCGCTTTCCGAAGTTCATGAACAGCATCGACAAGGGCTGTGTGGATATCCAGGCAGATCCTGTCTGCGTGCAGAGCTTTGGATTTTTTGAGCGTTTCGACGGACAAAAGGGACCGGGCAACTTAAACGCCTACACCTGTATGAAGAGAACCATTGAGCTCGCCAAGAAGAATACCATCGGCTGTGTGGCGCTGTCCAACACAAACCACTGGATGCGCCCCGGCAACTATGGACTGATGGCGGCGGAAGAAAACTGTATCGGCATCCTCTGGACCAACACAGTTCCCAACATGCCCCCCTGGGGAGGCAGGGATGCCAGGCTGGGTAACAATCCGGTGGTGTTTGCAATTCCCCACGGAGATTCCCCCGTCCTGGTGGATGTGGCCATGTCCATGTTTTCCTACGGTAAGCTGGAGAGCTACGCCAGAGAGGGAAGGGAGCTTCCCGTGGACGGCGGCTACAACAAGGAACAGCAGATCACGAAAAATGCGGCGGAGATCCTGGAGACCCACCAGTGTATTCCCATCGGCTACTGGAAGGGCTCCGGCTTAAGCCTCGCCCTGGATCTGGTGGCGTCGGTGCTCTCCGGCGGACGGACAGCCCGGATGGTGGGCGAGCTTCCGGTGGAGACGGAGCTCTCCCAGGTGTTTATCGCCATCGATCTCGACTCCTTCCCGGACAGGGATGCGCTTATGAAAAACATTGATGATACTCTGCAGGATATGAAGACCTCCACCCCGGTGACAGACGGAAAAGCCGTGTATTTCCCGGGAGAAAACATGATGCGTACCAGACGTGAAAACATGGAGAAGGGCATCCCCGTGGACGAGGGGATCTGGCAGAAGGTTCTGGATATGTAAAGGAGAATTGCTATGATAATACCCGGTGTTGTCTCGGCGACTTTTCGGGAGAAAGCCCCCGAAGAAATCATTGACCTGAGTGTCAGGGCAGGGCTGAAGGCGGTCGAATGGTCCGAAAATTCCCATGTGTTTCCCGACGATGCAGAGGGAGCAAAACAGCTCTTAAAAAAGACGGAGGAGGCGGGACTGAAGGTGGCTGCCTACGGCTCCTACTACCGTCTCGGTCAGAACGCTGAGCCGGAGAAGGTGTTTGCGGCATCCCTGGTATCTGCAGCCGCGCTGCACGCGCCTCTGATCCGCGTGTGGGCGGGGACCGAAAGCTCGGCGGAGGTTTCCCCGGAGAAAAGGAAAGCGCTCGCAGAGGAGGCTGCCCTGATCGCAGAGATGGCGGGGGAGAAGGGCATAAAGGTCGCCTTTGAGTGGCACAAGAATACCCTGACTGACACCAATGAGTCGGCGATGGCGCTGCTCGATGAGGCGGCTCACGACAACCTGTACTGCCTGTGGCAGCCCACGGTGGCACTGTCCATGGAGGAGAGGGTGCAGGGGCTTGACCTCTTAAGAGAGCGGAAGAGATTATTGAATCTCCACGTCTATTACTGGCTGGACGGAGTGCGGAGACCTTTCTCGGAAGGAATGGAGCAGTGGAGGGAGTATCTTTCCCATGTGGATGAAAACGAGGACAGATATGCACTGCTGGAGTTTGTGATGAATAATACGACCGAGCAGTTTCTGGAGGATGCGAAGGTTCTCCATGAACTGCTGGGAAGATGAAAAGAGGAGAGAATAGATGGCAGATTTATATGTAAAAGAATTGGATATGATCAACCCCTTTGTGGTGGCATCCAGCCCTGCGACCCAGGGGGCGGCAAATGTGCTGAAGAGTGCGGCGATGCGCCCCGGCGCGATCGTCATCCGCAATTTCGGGCACGGCTCCGGCGGCGGCAGCTTTATCGGGCCGGACAGCAAGGCCATGTACACAGGGCAGATGAGCATCCACAGCCATGCGGTCGGCAGGCAGATCCCCGACACGGTCACCACCCTTGAGCAGTACTGTGAGGAGATCGCAAAGATCAAAAGAGAGATGGACAGCGACATCAAACTCTGGGCTTCCGTGGGGCACTACAGCGACATTGTCAAGGGCGGAGACTGGGAGAAGGACTGGGCGAACCAGGCGAAGGAGATGGTCAGAGCCGGCGCTGACGCCATAGAGCTGCACTTCAACACCCCCGGCGTGGCGGTGGCGAAGGACAGAACTTTTGCCTATCATCAGCTTCTCAGACACAGCATCGAGCTGGTGAAGAAGGCAGTGCCGGACACGCCCATCATGGCAAAGCTGGCCATCGAGGCCTGTGATGTGCTGACCTCCATCCGCATTGCCGAGGCGGCGGGCGCCACGGCTGCGGGACCTACTGCAAGATGGAAGGGCTTTTACTTTGATCTGGACTGGAGGACGACCCAGGCCAGACCGGGCGCAGGCTACGGCGGAACCCAGGCGACTCCTCTCGTGTGCTATGCCATCGCGGAGGCGCGGACAGCCGGGTTGAAGATCCCCATGTACGGAGGCGGCGGTGTGTTCAATTTCGAGCAGGCGGCCAGGATCATCATGTCGGGCAGCCAGGCGGTGCAGTTCGGAGCCCTTGCCTGTGCGGGCGGCACAAACGCATGCAAAAAAGTCATCTCCGACCTGAACAGGTGGATGGATGAAAACGGCTATCCGGATATGGACAGCCTGTGCGGGGATGCGCTGAAGCTGTTCAATATGGACAAGGAATTTACCGCGATGAGGCAGAACCGCCTTGCGGACGCCTACCAGGAGGCGCAGGTCTCCGACAAGTGCATCGGCTGCGGGCGCTGCGTGGATGTGTGCTGGCAGCAGGGCATTGAGATGTGTGACCACAGGGCGCAGAAGACCGACAAGTGCATCGGCTGCGGCTACTGCTTCCAGGTATGTCCCGTCGGTGCTCTGCATGTGGAGAAGGAGAAGATCTTAGCCTCCGCCTTTGAGGACAGAGGGATCACAAGAGGGGTCAAAAAGGATGCAGAATAACAGCGGACAGGAGATAAAAAAGACGGCGATCGTGACCGGTGCCAGCCGCGGGATCGGCCTTGCCATAGCAAGACAGCTCGGTCTTGACGGGTACAGGGTTTCCCTCTTTGCCACGAGGGATAAGGAAGCCTGTATGGAGCAGTTTAGATCGCTCGATGAGGCCGGGATCGACTGGCATTACACAAAAGGGAGCCTGGACAATGCTGCCGACAGGGAAAGGCTTCTTGCGGAGACGCTGGAGACCTACGGCCGTGTGGATGTGCTCGTGAACAATGCCGGGGTGGCGCCCCTTGTCAGGAGCGACCTGCTTTCCATGACGGAGGAGAGCTACGACCGGGTCATGGGGATCAATGCGAAGGGAACCCTGTTTTTGACGCAGATCGTCGCAAACCAGATGCTCACCCAGGAGGTGATCGGAAAGAAGCGCGGGACCATCGTGAACGTGGGCTCCTGCTCGGCGGAGGTCTCCAGCGTCAACCGCGGGGAGTACTGCATCTCAAAGAGTGCGGTCTCCATGATCACCACCCTCTTTGCGGACAGGCTGGCGGGCGAGGGGATTCTGGTGCATGAGGTGCGGCCGGGCGTGATCGAGACGGATATGACAAACAAGGTGCATGAGAAGTATGATGCCCTGATCGAGGCGGGCGCCTTTCCCATCGGCAGGTGGGGGACGCCGCAGGATGTGGCGGATGCCGTCTCAAGCTTCTGCTCGGACAAATTTCTCTACACCACAGGGAATTATGTGGACATCGACGGCGGATTTCATATCAAGAGACTGTAACAATTTGTAAGAAGGACACGGATATGCAGGAATTAAAATTTCACACTGTGGTGGTTGGCTCTGGGGCGGCCGGTCTGAATGCGGCCGACCGCCTCAGACAGTACGGGGTCGGGGATATCGCTCTGATCACAGAAAACAGGAAGGCGGGAACCTCCCGCAACACAGGCTCTGACAAGCAGACCTACTATAAGCTCTCCCTGGCGGGAGGCCAGGGGGACTCTGTCAGGAGGCTGGCGGAAATATTGTATGAGGGCGGCTGTGTCGACGGCGACAACGCCCTCTGTGAAGCGGCCCTGTCCTGTCAGGGCTTTTATAAGCTGGTGGAGCTGGGGGTTCCCTTTCCCCACAACCGGATGGGGGAGTACGTTGGCTATAAGACAGACCATGACCCCAACAACAGGGGGACCAGCGTGGGGCCTTACACCTCCCGGTACATGACGGAAGCCCTGGAGAGACAGGTTGATGAAAAGCACATCCCTGTCTATGATTTTTTCCAGGTGGTGAAGATTTTGACGCTTGGTGGGAAGCTTTTCGGGATATTGTGCCTTAACACAAGGACGGGGGAGTTCGTCCGGGTGCAGTGCACGAACCTTGTGTATGCCACAGGCGGACCTGCAGGCATGTACAGAAACAGCGTCTATCCGGTCAGCCAGTTCGGCGCGAGCGGTATCGCCTATGAGGCGGGTGTGTATGGGCAGAACCTGACGGAATGGCAGTACGGCCTTGCCTCCTTAAGGCCCCGGTGGAATGTGAGCGGCAGTTATATGCAGGCGCTGCCCAGGTTTGTCTCCACGGATCAGGCCGGAAACGATGAGAGGGAATTTCTTGCGGAATTTTTTGACAGGCGGGAAGAGATGCTGGACATGGTCTTTTTGAAGGGCTATCAGTGGCCCTTCGATGTCAGGAAGGTGCAGGGGGGATCCTCCGTCATCGACCTTCTGGTGTACCGGGAGAGCGCAGTGCGGGGGAGAAGGGTGTGGCTTGACTTCAGACAAAACCCGGGAAAGAGCGAGATCGCGTTTGAAAAGCTGTCGGAGGAGACCCGGGATTATCTGAAAAATGCAGATGCCTGTAAGCAGACGCCCTTTGAGAGACTGCGCAGCCTGAATGCCCCTGCGGCGGAGTTCTATCTGGAGCACGGGACGGACTTAAAGGAGCAGATGCTGGAGATCGCGGTGTGCGCCCAGCACAACAACGGCGGACTTTCGGTGGACGGCTGGTGGCGGACCAATATAGAGGGCATTTTTGCGGTGGGGGAGGCGGCAGGGACCCACGGGATCTACAGACCGGGCGGCAGCGCCTTAAATGCCGGGCAGGTGGGCTCCACCAGGGCAGCCAGGTACATCGCCGCCCACAGGGAGCAGACAAGAGAGTGGAGCATGGAAGAACTCGCCGACATCGAGGCTCAGACCAGGCAGTGCATCCGGATGGGACAGAGCGGTACAAAAAAAATTTCCGGGGAAAACTGGGTCCGGGCGACGGAGGAGATGAGCCGCATCGGAGCGATGCTCAGAGATCCGAAGGAAATAGAAGAGATGCTTGCCAAGCTTAAGGAGGAGCTTGCCGGGTTTACAGAGAGCGAAGAGAGCTGCGGGGCGGAGGATGCGGGGAGGCTTTCCCGGTTCTACCGATATTATGATATGCGGCTTTGCCAGTATGTCTACCTGACCGCCATGCTGGATTATTACAGGGCGGGGGGCAGAAGCAGGGGCTCTGCGATCTATGCGGAAAGCGGCGGAGAAGCGGAAGAGAAAGGAGCAGGCGATCCGGCGGAGCAGGCAGCAGGTGCTCCGGCAGAAACGGTGTCGCTGCCCGGTCTGGTGAGATTTACCCTGGACGGGGAGGACGGCATGGCGCATGCGGACACCGTGCAGGTGACAGGCCTGGACAGGGAAGGACTGGTGTGCCGCTCTTATTTTCGGCCGGTGAGAAGACTGGATGACTTCTGCAGGGACGAAGCGTTTGAGAAGGTCTGGAAGGAGTATCGGGAGGGAAAGGTGTTCGATGAATCAGAGTAAGGGTGCCTCCCTTGGGGAGATCAGGACAAAGGAAGCCTTTCAGGCGGCAGAGGAGGGAAACCTGGAACGCCTGAAATGGCTTGTGGAATGCGGCTTTGCCGAGCCGGGGGAACGTACCGAAGAGGGAGACAGTCTGCTGCACATGGCAGTCCGCTCCGGCAGCACAGAGGTTGTCCGCTACCTGACAGAGCGGGTCGGCTTAAACCCCATGAAGGCGAATCTTTCGGGTGTGACCCCCTGGGACGAAGCGCACAGGGACGGAGACGGATCCTATGAGGACGAGGCAGGCAGGGACGGACAAAAGGGACAGTCTGCCGGGAGAGAAAACGGACCGGCTGCCTGGCTTAGTGCGCATATGGGCTTTGCTTTAGAGGATACCTATCACAATCCCGTCAGGAGAGGTTTTTTTCCTGACCCCTCTATTGTGCGGGTGGAAAATGACTTCTATATGGTCAATTCCAGCTTCTGTTTTTTCCCCTGTATTCCGGTCTCTCATTCTAAAGATCTGATCCACTGGGAGATCGTGGGCTATGCCATCACGGAGGCGGACTGGGCGGGAATTGATGATCTGAACGGCGGAATGGGATACTGGGCGCCGGATATTTCCTATTATAAGGGGCGCTTTACCATCACGGCTACCCTGCGGAAAAACGATGACTGCGAAGTGCGCAGGGTGCAGATGGTGACTTCCTCCGAGCGGGCGGAAGGCCCCTACGACAAGCCGGTATTTCTTCCAATCGACGGGATCGATCCGTCCATTTTCCGGGATGATGACGGAAAAACATATATGCTGGTCAACAGGGGAGCGAGACTGTTCGAGCTGAGTGAGGACTGCAGGGAGGTTCTCGCCGACAGGGGGCTTCTCTGGTACGGGGATGACAAGCGAAAGCCGGAGGGTCCCCATCTCTTGAAACGGGACGGCTTCTATTACCTCTTTTTGGCGGAAGGCGGGACGGGCATGGGACACTGCGTGACGGTTGCCCGCTCAGAAAAAATTGACGGGCCGTATGAACCCTGTCCGCACAATCCCATCCTGCACCAGTGGGACGAGAAGGCACTGATCCAGTGTACCGGACACGGGAAACCGGTGCAGCTTGCGGACGGCAGATGGTACATGGTGTATCTTGGCTTAAGAAAACCGGGGAGCGGCTACGGCATCCTCGGAAGGGAGACCTGCCTTGACCCCATGGACTGGACGGCGGAGGGCTGGCCCAGGGTGAACGGAGGAAGGGGGCCCTCCGACCAGCAGAAGCTTCCCCTGCCGGAGGAGGGCGAAAACGCAGAGCGCAAGGAGCACCTTGCAAAGGAGAAGTTTTCTCTGCCGGAGGAGGGCGGACATGGGACAGTGCATTACGGATACCCCGGATGGCAGGGGCAGGACTGGATGACGCCCAGAACCCTGCCTGAGGGCAGACTGTCCGTGCAGGACGGGATTTTGAGCCTTACCGGCTCAGAGGAGGATCTGAACACGACCCGCTGCAGGAGCGTGTTCGTAAAGAGACAGGAAAGCTTCCGGTTTTCGGCAGCGCTGACGTTCAGAATCCCGGCGCTTCTCGAGGGACAGAGCCTGGGGCTTACCTGCTATTATGATGAAAACAGCTATATCAAATACGGCGTCGCCTGCAGGGAGAAAAAATTGGGCATCCTGCTGCAGGAGTACGTTGGAGATGCCTGCCGGACGGATGCGTTTGTCCCCCTCCCCGCAAGGCCTGCGGAGATCTGCCTGAGGGTAACTGTGGATCATCTGAAGCGTTCCTTTGCCTGCCGAACCGGCGCAGACTGGGTGACGACCGGAACGCTTTCGGACACCTCTTATCTGAGCAGCGAGGGGCTCTCAAAGGGAAAGCGCTTCACCGGAGCCACGCTCGGAGTTTACGTCCACGGCACCCTGACAGGAGAGTTCTGCAAGTGGGAGGAAATTTGACGAAAAAGCTATTGCAAAATCAAACCAAATTTACAAGATTTGTCCAGTTGGAGTCATAACCCATCATTGACATGATGTCTGTTGCTGATATGGTATGCAGTTGTTTTTGCAGCTTGTTGAATGCAGTCTTCATTGATGAAATAAATTCTTTTAAGT
>CAYPSH010000002.1:11967-23963 GCA_964413445.1 uncultured Acetatifactor sp. | reverse complement strand
AGGGCTTGCCTACAAGTCCGAGATGCCGATCAACTGGTGTACCTCCTGTAAGGTAGGCCTTGCAAACGAGGAGGTCGTAAACGGCGTCTGCGAGCGCTGCGGCTCCGAGGTCGTCCGCAAGGTAAAGAGCCAGTGGATGTTAAAGATCACAGAATATGCGGACAAGCTGATCCAGGGACTCGACACGGTTGATTATATCGAGCGCGTCAAGGTTTCCCAGAAGAACTGGATCGGAAAGTCCACCGGTGCGGAGGTTGATTTCTCGCTGACCGGAAAAGAGGATAAACTGACCGTTTATACCACCAGACCGGACACCCTGTTCGGTGCAACCTACATGGTCGTATCTCCGGAGCATCCTCTGATCGAGAAATATAAGAACGAAATTTCAAATTATGACGAGCTTGCGACCTACAGGGAGCAGGCGGCGAAGAAGTCCGACTTTGAGAGAACGGAACTCGTCAAGGATAAGACGGGCGTGGAGATCAAAGGACTTACCGCGACCAATCCCGTAAACGGCAGGGAGATTCCCATCTGGATCTCCGACTATGTGCTCATGACCTACGGAACCGGCGCTATCATGGCAGTTCCCGCCCATGATGAGAGAGACTGGGATTTCGCAAAGAAGTTCAACCTTCCCATCATTGAGGTCGTCGCAGGAAGCCCTGTCAGCGTACAGGAGCAGGTCTTCACGGATGTTGCGACAGGCACCCTCGTGAACTCGGAATTTTTGAACGGACTCTCCGTGGCGGATGCAAAGAAAAAGATCATCGCCTTTTTGGAAGAGAAGGGCATCGGTCACAGCAAGACCAATTTCAAGCTGCGCGACTGGGTATTTTCCAGACAGCGCTACTGGGGTGAGCCCATCCCCATTGTAAAGTGTGAGAAGTGCGGATTTGTCCCTCTGGATGAGAAGGAGCTTCCGCTGATGCTCCCCGAGGTGGAGTCCTATGAGCCCACCGACAACGGGGAGTCACCTCTTGCAGCCATGGATGAGTGGGTCAACACCACATGTCCCTGCTGCGGAGGCCCTGCAAAGAGAGAGACAGATACCATGCCTCAGTGGGCAGGTTCCTCCTGGTACTTCCTGCGCTACACCGATCCTCACAACACCGAGGCTCTGGCAAGCAAGGAAGCTTTGGAGTACTGGATGCCTGTAGACTGGTACAACGGCGGCATGGAGCACACGACACTCCATCTTCTCTACTCCAGATTCTGGCACAAGTTCCTCTATGACCAGGGAGAGGTTCCCTGTCCGGAGCCTTACCAGAAGAGGACCAGCCACGGCATGATCCTTGGCTCCAACGGCGAGAAGATGTCCAAGTCCAGAGGAAACGTAGTAAATCCCGATGATATCGTGAGGGAGTACGGCGCTGACACACTGCGCACCTACGAGATGTTCATCGGCGCCTTTGACTTAAGTGCTGCCTGGAGCGAGGACGGCGTAAAGGGCTGCAGAAGGTTCCTTGAGAGAGTCTGGAAGCTGCAGGATATCCTTGCGGACGGCGACGGCTACAGCGCTGATCTGGAGACAAAGATGCACCAGACCATCAAGAAGGTTTCCTCCGATTACGAGAACCTGAAATATAACACCGCCATCGCGGCTATGATGTCGCTGATCAATGAGTTTTACAGGAAGGGCTCTGTGACCAGGGGAGAGTATAAGACCCTGCTCACGCTGTTGAATCCGGTGGCGCCCCACATCACCGAGGAGCTGTGGCAGACCGCAGGCTTTGCCGGAAGAGTTTACCAGACCTCCTGGCCTGAGTTTGACGAGGCGAAGACTGTTGAGTCACAGGTGGAGATCGGCGTTCAGGTCAACGGTAAGATGCGCACCACCATCTCCGTTCCCAAGGATCTGGACAAGGATTCTGTCATCGCTGCCGCAAAGGAAGCCCTTGGCAGCAAGCTTGCCGGAAATATCGTGAAGGAAATTTACGTGCCCGGACGTATTGTGAATATTGTAGTGAAGCCGTAACGCTTAAAATGCACAGGCTTTATGAAGTTTCATGGCAGGGAAGCCGCTATTGGCGCATCTTCCCTGCCATGATTTTTTCCATCTGAGCCAGTTCTTCTTCGGAGCTGTACTTTTTAATGGCTGTGACAGCTGCATTCATCTCTTCGGGTGTAAAGGTCAGACTTTCCTGTCTGGCCTTTTTCATTGCCGGGACGAGGAAGGCCATCAGCTCTTTCCTCGTCTTGCCCTGGGATGCCCGGAAAAGCTCTCCCAGAAATTCCAGCTTTCTCTCCGGAATGTTTTGCACCAGTTCATCCGACATCCACGCCGGTCTGCTGTTTTCAGCTTCCATATCATAAACCTGCCTTTCTTTCAGTCTGCAGACTTTCCTGTGATCTTATCGCATTGTGCAGGCATGATATTCCATCATCTGGCTGTGTCATGCCCCATCTTTCATCATTCTGGCAAGCTCCGACAGATCCATGCCGCCCGTCTGGGAAAGCATGGAAAAGAGGTCGGCGGGATTGCTGCTTTCCCCGAAGCCTTCCGGGAACAGCTCCTGCAGGGTTTTTAGCATCTCTGTCATTTCCCTGACCTGCTCCAGATTTTTCAACATCCGCTTCATACTCTCGATCCGTTCCTTCTCCCCGGGGCCTGCAAAGGGAAGCAGTTCGTCCAAAAGCTTCAGCGTCTCCGAGGTGTCATCTCCATCCAGAGAAAAGGTCAGAGGAAAGGGATTCCGTCCCGGAACCGGAGCAAAGGTGTGGCTGCGGAAATACCGTATGGTCTGCGCAAGCTCCAGAAGCTTGATATAGACAGCCAAAGTGCCCTGTCCGGCAGGAGTCATGCGGGCAAGGAGGATTTTCAGCATCTGGGTCTGGTTTGTGGTGCAAAGAGCATCAAATGCAGAAATGCAGCGTTTTCCGTCATCTTCCATATGCGTGCAGCCTTTCTGGAGGTAAGCTTCCCCGATATAATGACCTTATTCGAGGCCGGAGACGGCCGGATGGTAACTGGCAGGCAGGCCCCCGGGAGGGGAGCCTGCCTGTCAGACGTTAAGATTTCTTTAGTTACAGCCGAAGCCGTTTCCGCAGAAGCAGGAGAGAAGGAGAATGCAGATAAGCCAGGTACAACAGTTGTTGTCACCGCCGTTTCCGTTTCCGCCGAAGAGGCTGAAGCCGTTTGAACAGCCGCAGCCGCCGTTTCTGCCGTCATTTCCAAAGCCGTTTCCGAAGATGGAAAGCAGAAGGATGATCCAAAGCAGGCTGCATCCGCAGCTGCTGCCGTTGCCATTGCCGCTCTGGGTGCTTGTGCATCCGCAGTCGCTGGAGCATCCGCAGTTTGTAGCAGTTAAATCACTCATGTTTGTTGCCTCCTTATGTTTGATTATGCTTTATTCTATGCGGGGAGGCTCGTCATAGTTCTAAGGAAAAACTGTTTATCAGTCTTTCCTTAGAACCTTTGATTTATATTTCCAGCAAAAGTGTCAGGATCTCAAAGGCGCGGAAGCGCAGGGAAAGCTTTTGAGAATCTGCGGTGAGTTCCGCTTCTTTTTCTTCCAGCATATTGCAGCGAAAGACCTTCTTTACCTGCGGCGGCAGGAGCAGCGTGTCGCTTCCGGCCATTCCCATGGGCTCGTAGAGGCGGAGGACCACTCCGTTATCCACATCCATGGCAGGCTTGCAGGTTTCGATGAAAAGTCTGCCGTCTGTAAGACTGAAGTAGCTTTTTGCGTCTTTCACCGGCACAGCCGAAGCTTTGTCCTCTGTTTTGACCACGGTGACAGGCGTGTTGTATTCCGCTCCGAGCCTGGCGACATTGCTGTACTGGAACGGGCCTTTAAACGGATACAGGACATACTCGAAACGGTGGGTACCCTGATCGGCATTCATATCCGGGACCGCGGGGGAGCGCAGCAGGGTCAGGGAAAGCCTGCTGTCCTTTGCGGAAAGCCCGTACTTGCTGTCATTGATCAGCGCGATGCCGTTTGCGGCGTCTGTCATGGCGGCGTATCTGTGGTGGCAGGTCTCATAGTAATCCTTTTCGTGCTGCCTGGAGCGGTGGGTGGGGCGCCTGAGATATCCGAACTGGATTTCCTCGATCACCTCTTTTGTATAGATGGATGTGGGGAAATCGACCTTCAGCAGCCGGTGCCTTTCATGCCAGTCCACCTCCGTCCGGAAACGGATCTCCGCGCAGTCTGCCAAGAAGAGGATCTGCTGCTTCCAGGTAAAATTCTCCTCCCTGCGCTCTACGGTGGCGACAGCCTCCCGGCCTTTTTCCTCAAAGGAAAATACCGGCTCGGATCGCAGGGGGATCGGGATCTGTTCGTACATGCTGCCGATCTCCCAGGCATCGTAGTAAATATTCACATCCTGATACAGGCGCAGCTCATTGAAAGGACTTTCCACATATTCATAGTCGCTCTCACGGTCCTTCAGGCTGAGGATCCTGCCATAGCTGTCCAGAACAGCCGTGTACCCGGGATGGATCACAGTGACGGTATCTTCTCCGCGGTCAATCTGCAGGCTCTCCGGAAGGGGAGAAGGGGCGCAGTCTTTTGCCAGAGCCTCTGCGGGCAGATAGCCGCAGGGGGGAAGGCTTATGCCCTTAAAGCTTCGCTCCCAGCTTAAGGAGTTGAAGACAGCAGGGCCCCCGGCGAGGGATAAGAGGAGTTTCCCTGCCAGAGCTTCGCTTTTTTGGATCACCTGATCCAGGGCGGCCATCGCCTCCTCGTTTACCCGTTGGATGGAGCTCCCTGCGATGATGTCATGGAATTCCTGCTCCAGGAGAAGATCCCAGAGCTGCTCCAGCTGTCTGAGCGCGGAGGGAGATTTTTCCTGTCCGGGGGAAACGCTTCCCTGCTCGTCGCAAGCACCTTCCTGACCGAAGGGGGCATCGGAGCCGGAGACGCACCCATCAAGGCGTCCCTCCAGCCGCAGCAGACCTGCCAGATATTCCGCCTCCCGCAGTGCGCTCTCGGCGCGCCTTATGCGCTTCTTGATGCCGGATACCACGGTGTAGGTGCCTCTGTGCCAGGCCAGATACAGCTCTCCGTAATAGCACTCCGGGACATCCTTTTCCTCCAGCCGCTCAAAGTAGCGGACAGGGCTTTCCATGGTGCATCTGGGGAGCCCCTCCAGATCCCTGCATCTGCGGTAGGTCTCCAGCATGATCTCGGTGGGACCGCCGCCGCCGTCCCCGTAGCCGAAGGAATAGATCATGCCGTCCACGTTCTCCTTCTGGTTGCGTCTCTTTTCCCAGAAGGTGAGGAGCTGGGCAGGGGTAAAGCGGGCGTTGTTCTCAAAATAGATGTGGGAGAGTACCTTCGTGCCGTCGATGCCTTCCCACCAGAAATTATTGTAGGGGAACTGCTCGCATTCCGGGTCGCTGCGCAGCAGCTTCTGGGTGGCAAAGTAGGGAACCCGGCAGCCGGCCATGATCTGCGGCAGGGCTCCTGAGAAGCCGAAGGTGTCCGGCAGCCATGCGAGCTTTGAGTCGACGCCGAATTCTTTTTGGAACCACCGCTTTCCCCGGACAAACTGCCGGATCAGACTCTCGCCGCCGGGGAGGTTTGTGTCACACTCGATCCAAACGGCGCCCTCGGGGATAAATTTCCCTTCCTTCTGTTTCTCCAAAACCCTGCTGTAGACCTCGGGATAGTATTCCTTCAGATCTTCCAGGACAGTAGGGCAGCACAGGAGAAACTGATATTCGGGATACCGCTCCATCAGGGCCAGCTGATTGGAGTAGGTGCGGGCGGATTTGCGCTTTGTCTCCTCCCCGGTCCACAGCCACGCCAGATCCAGGTGGGACTGTCCGAACACGGTAAACTGCGGGACAGTGTCCCCGTTCTTTTTCAAAAGCAGGGGCTTCAGTATCTCGCCTCCGCGGACGACGCTTTCCGTAAGCCGGGGCTCATCCGCCTCAAAATCTGCAATATAGGTGAACTGCTTCAGCGCCTCCGCGATTTCCATGGCTCTTAAGTCCGAGGAGGGGAGCTGCTGCAGAAGATCATACAGGGTGTGATAATCCGCATAGACCGAAAACAGCGCCTCGTTCCAGACGCCGATATGACTTTCTTCCACGGTGACCTGTGCCTCGGGCGGTTCGGGCACAGCGATCTCATCCTTTGGAAGGATGCCGCCGCCCTCAAGCCTGGGCCCGTGCCCGGCATAGCCTTCCGCGTAGATCTCAAACTCTTCTCCGGGTACCGCGCAGGCAGTCAGCTCCACGTGGGAATGCTGCTTGTCGATGGAACCGGCGGCCTGTCCGTTTATGTAGATCAGCATTTCCGGCGCCACGCCAAGATGGAGCAGGATGCGTTTCCCCGACGTCCCCTCCGGGATGCGGACCTTACAGCGGAACCATCCGTACTCCCATTTTCGCCCCCATTTTGTGCCGGGGGCAAAGGGACGAAACTCCCGGACACGCGCGTCCTCAAGCTTCAAAAAGTCCATGGTGGTAAAACCCTCCGTCACAACCTGCAATAAGGGTGTGTAGAGTCTGTGGGCGAAAGCCTCATCCCAGATCCGAAGTCTGGAGTCCCATTGCCTGCCTAAATTCATTCTGTATTCCTCCTTTGATCAACGGCAAATAATGCTATTTATACAGGATGCCCTGCAAATTTATAGTGCACAATGTATAAATGCAGTCCTGTAATTTTTATATTGTACAGCTTTACTTAAAAAATGTCTATGTTTTTCACATGTATTTATGTTCAAACTGCCAAAAAGCAAAAAATGCAATATTGAAAATGCAATCCTGACAAAATGTGTGTAGAATTGTGTAGGCGGGGGGGTTAAAATGAGTTAAGATTTTGAAGGGCAAAAACAAAACCTATCGTCAAAAAGTTTCATCCGAAGCGGTTGGATGATATGACAGACAGGGCGTTAAGACAAAAAGACAGGTGGAGAGAATTGGGTTTGGAAAAGCAGTTGATCATTTTTACAGACAGCGGAGACACGATCATTGATGAGGGAACGGAGGTCCGCGACGAAAACGGCATTGTGGTACATGCCGGGATGATACCGGGCGCGGGAGAGGTGCTGAAGACTTTGTATGAGCGCGGCTATCTGATCGCTCTGGTGGCGGACGGAGAGGAACAGTCCTTTACCAATGTTTACCTTGAAAATGGTCTCGGCGGATGCTTCCGCACAAGGACGATCTCTGAGATCGTCGGCATACAGAAGCCCTCGGAGCGCATGTTCCAGGATGCGATGGACAAGAACGGGCTGTGTGAGGCGGATAAGAGGCGGATCATCATGGTAGGCAACAATATCCGCAAGGATGTTGCCGGAGCAAACAGGTTCGGAATCACATCTGTTCTTTTGGACTGGTCCCCCCGCTACAATATGATCCCGGAGAACGAGGATGAGAAGGCGGACTACATCATCCATCAGCCGGCGGAACTGCTGGAACTGGTGGAGAGGCTGGAAGGACAGCTTCAAAGGGAACTTTAGGGTAAGCGTTTTTTGAAACGAAGTCAGAAAAAGAGTGGAGGAGAGATTTCATGGAGAAAAAACGAAAAGGAAAGATAGGGAACGTCGGACTCTATCTCAGAAACAACTGGCAGCTCTACGCGATGCTGCTGATCCCTGTGGTTTATATGCTTATGTTCCGCTATAAACCCATGCTGGGCGTTGTGGTGGCATTCAAAAAGTTCAACATCTTTAAGGGAATCTGGGACAGCCCCTGGGTCGGCCTTGCAAACTTTAAAGAGGCATTCGGTTCAAAGAATTTCTGGAGCGCCCTGAAAAATACCCTGATCTTAAATATCGGTGACCTGATCATCGGTTTCCCCATTCCTATTTTCCTGGCAGTGTTCTTAAATGAACTCCGGAGCAGCAAGATCAGAAAGGTTACACAGACTCTGCTCTATCTGCCGAATTTCTTATCCTGGGTTATCATTTCCGGTATCGTGACTCAGCTGTTCTCCAACAGCGGTCTGGTAAATAACCTGATCAATGCCCTGGGAGGAAGCAGCGTGGCTTTCCTGAGCAACACGTTTCTCTGGAGGATCGTCTACTGGTTCATGGGCGTGTGGAACGGCGCAGGATATTCCCTGATCGTCTATCTGGCAGCCCTGATGGCGACGGATGCATCCCTGGGGGAGGCAGCCTACATCGACGGAGCAACAAGACTTCAGAGGATCTGGCATGTGACGCTGCCGCAGATTTCCTCTACCGTGACAGTCCTTCTGATCATGCAGGTCGGCAAGCTTGTGAACATCAGCTTCGACCGTCCTTACATGATGGGCAACACCCTGGTGAAGGATGCGTCTGAGGTTATCAGTACATATGTATATTCCGTCGGACTTGCAGCGGGCAGATTTGACTTCGCTACCGCAGTCGGTCTGTTCCAGACAGTAGTCGGTGTTGTGCTCGTGATGTCTGCCAATGCGATCATCAAGAAAATGGGACAGGAGGGAATCATGTAATGGGTGCGATCAACAGTAGGAATGAAAAAATATTCCAGGCGTTCTGGACCATCTTCTTTATCCTTGTCACATGTATCGCGATGGTTCCGATCCTGCGGGTTATCTCGGTATCCTTCAGCGGCAAGAATGCGATCCTGGCCGGAAAGGTTTTTATCTTCCCGGTTGACTTTACGACGGAGGCCTATGTAAGGGCGTTAAAGAGCGGAAGCTTTGTGAATGCCTTCTGGTATTCCATCGTCCTGATGCTTGTCTCAACGGCGGTAAACCTTCTTATGACGGTGCTGGCGGCCTATCCGCTCTCCAAGAAGAATCTGGTGGGCTCCGGCCTGATCATGACGCTGTTCGTGCTGACCATGTATTTAAACCCCGGCGTCATCCCGGAGTACCTGAATGTAAAGTCCTTCGGCCTGATCGATACGGTGTGGGCTCTGATCATCCCCGGTGCTCTGAGCGCCTACAATATGATCATCATGTGCAACGCCTTCAAGGGGATCGACTCCGCCATCTACGATGCGGCGAAGATTGACGGCTGCAGCCAGTTCAGGACACTGGTCAGCGTGGCGCTTCCTCTGGTTTATCCCACGATCGCCACTCTGGGTCTGTTCTACGCGGTGGGCAGATGGAACGGCATCAGCGATGTTTTGTACTATATCAACTCCTCCAAGTACTTTACGGTACAGATGGTGTTAAAGCAGTTCGTGGAGGCTGTGAACGTATCCATCGAGGAAGGACTTACCACAAATCTGGTGGCAGAGAACATCAAGGCGGCGAGTATTGTGATCTCCATGCTGCCTATGCTGATCGTATATCCTTTTGTACAGAAGTTCTTTACAAAGGGAATCATGGTCGGCGCGGTAAAAGGGTAACATATCCGAACTATGGATATCAAATAAATTTCAAATTTTAAATGGGAGGTTTATTACATGAGAAGAAAGGGTTTACTCAAAAGGTCAGCGGCAGCACTCCTGACGCTGGCGATGGTGGCGACGACCGGATGCGGAAGCAGCAGCTCGACCACCTCAGATTCCACAGCGGCATCCTCCGCTGACAGCACAGCGACATCCTCTGCCGCTGCATCCTCTACGGCAGACAGCACAGCCGCTGAGACAAATGACCTGTACGGGGATGAGGTTACCATCCGCGTTATGGTCTGGGACCGCGGCAACGCAGCAAGCGGTACCACCACAGAGAACAACACTCTGACCAAGTGGATCCAGGATCAGGTAAAGGAACTCTACAACATCAATGTTGAGTATGTATCCGTTCCCAGATCCGAGTCCGACGACAAGCTGAACATCATGATGGCAGGCGGAACGGCACCTGATATCGTGTTCACCTATGACCAGAGCCTTTTCTACAACTTTGCAAGCAACGGCGCTCTGAACGATCTGTCCGAAGTTTACGCAAAGTACGGCAGCAATATTGAAACCTTCTGCGGAGAGGCAAATAACGGCATCGGCGATCTGGGCGACCAGAAGTTTGCAGTGATGAAGCAGAGAGGTACAGCAAACGCACGTCATACTGCTTATATCCGTCAGGACTGGCTGGATCAGCTGGGAATGAGCCTGCCTACCACAAAGGAAGAGCTCGGCGAGTATCTGTATGCGGTTAAGGAAGCAGGACTCGGCACTCCCTGGGCTATGAGCGGACGTACTGATACCGAGAAGATGTATCTGAACTTTGTTGGCTCCTATGTAGATCTGAAGGATACCAGAGATGCCTACATCTACAGCGAGGCTTATATGGCAGTGGCACCCGGCTCCGAGGATGGCCTGAGACAGTTGAACCAGTGGTACAACGACGGCCTGATCACCCAGGACTTCCCTACCGATACTGCTGAGGATGTTTTCCTTGCAGACGTGGCAAACGGCAACGTAGGCTTTGTGCTTGACGATACCACCCATATCTGGGACAGCACCGCAGTGCTGAACACCACACTGGGCGTAGAGGAGACCTTTGTTCCGGTTACCTGCTTTGATCTGTCAGACGGCTCCTACCGTACCCCTTATGAGTACAGATACGCTATGTTCGTCATGATCCCTGCTACCACCAGCGAAGACAAGATGGAAGCATGCATGAAGTACTTAAACTGGATGGCAGATCCTGAGATCGCTGTTCAGATCCGTTACACACCTGACCTTACCTACAATGACCTCGGCGTGGCTGTAGAGCCCACCAGCGATGCGAAGGATGCAGCCGGATATCCCGGAACCTGCGATGACCTCTGCATCATGAACCTGAACTTTGACTGGGTAAATGACTATGATGTTATGTCAGAGAGCAACTATCAGACGCAGGAGCAGCCCTGGGCTACGGTTGACTGGTATAAGAATTACTACGATGTATGCAACACCGGCAAGTTTATCTTCCCGACCTACGGCTATATCTCCGATGCTGAGGCAACCTACGGTGCAGATATCAAGACCAGAATGATCGAGTTCGTTTACACTGTGATCTGCTGTCCTTCCGATCAGTTTGACGCAACCTATGAGAAAGGCTACAACGAGCTTGTAAATGCAGGCCTGCAGCAGATTCTCGATGCAAGAGCTGAGTACTATGACAGCATCAACTAATCGAAATAGAAGCGCCGAAATATAGCAATAGAACGAAACCTGTTACAATATTTGAAGCACACGTGAATAATATTGTAACAGGTTTTTTTAGAGAAATTCAATTTTCACCGCCGGGCAGGAAGGTTGACTTCCGGTATTCCCTGGGGGATGTCCCGGTCTGTTTGTTGAACGCCCGGTTAAACTGGGAGAAAGAGGCAAAGCCGCAGGAGGCTGCGATATCAGATATCTTATCGTTGGTGGTCATCAGCTTATGCTGCGCGTTCTTGATGCGTGTCATCTGGATGTAGGAGGACAGCGTAAACTGCATGGTCTGCTTGAAGCTGTGGCAGAGGTAGTAGGGATTGATGTAAAACTCTTCCGCCAGCATCTGGAGCGACAAAGGCTCCTCGTAATGCTGATGGATGTAGGAAGCAATGGAGTACATCTTCTGTGCCACAGGAGAGGAGACGGTGTCGTTCTGATAGAGATTCTGATCCTTCAGCAGATAGAGCTCGTGGAGGAGCTCGATGGACTTTGTATGGATCATCAGTTGATCCACAGGCCGGTCACTGTAGGAGGGATCCAGGGAATATTTCATGATGTCGTTTAGCTTTTGAAAAAGGCGCAGCCGCTGCTCGGAGGAAAAGCGGTAAATATGTTCGTCAGTGTGAAAGGGAGAGAGAAGCTCTGTGTACCCTAAGCTATCGTCCATCCATTCGTCCGGCAGAAGGAAATCGATGACGATCCGTTTGCTGGAGGGTCCTTTCCGGTAGATGGACTTGTGGAGCAGATAGGGTGGCAGCAGCACAAAGTCCCCGAAGGAAATATGATACAAATTTCCCTCGAAAAGATGCTCACCCTCCGGGGCAAGGAACACCATGATCTCATAGTAGGGATGGAAGTGCTGGAATTCCATGTTGGTGGAGGCATTCCGCTCATCATAATCAAAATAGTACAGCAGTTTCTTCTCCACGTTGTTGACAATGATAAAATGTTTTTTTTCAAACAGAAGAGAATTATCAATAATCATAATGTGCTCCTTTTGCTTCCA
>CAYPSH010000002.1:0-11867 GCA_964413445.1 uncultured Acetatifactor sp. | reverse complement strand
GGGGAACAACCATGAATCTGGAAAAAGAAAGTGAAGTGCGCAGAAAACTGAATCTGATGGCAGACAGTTTTCAGTCAGTCCTGTACGAGGAGGACAAAACCTTTCTTGAAAACATGAAAACAAAGAGTCTGGCATCGGACGATATCAGAAAGTATCAGTTCTGGGAATGGACGCAGGGCGTCGGGTTGTATGGATTCTGGAAGTTCTATGAAATTTATAAAGACGAAAAATATCTGGAAGTGTTGGAAAAGTATTATTCCCGCCAGTTTAAAATAGGTCTTCCGGCGAAAAACGTGAACACGGTGACGCCGCTTTTGGCTCTGTCCTGGTACGCCGATGCCTTCGGAAAGAAGGAATATCTGGATGTCTGTGAGGAGTGGGCGGAGTGGATCATGCAGGATTTCCCGAGAACGCATGAGGGAGGTCTTCAGCACATCACCTCCGACTCTGTAAACGAACAGGAGCTCTGGGATGACACCCTGTTTATGACAGTGCTCTTTCTGGCAAATATGGGCAGGATCTTAAAGCGACAGGATTACATAGAGGAGGCGATCTATCAGTTCCTTCTCCATATCAAGTATCTGGCAGACAGGGACACGGGTCTGTGGTATCACGGGTGGACCTTCAAGGAGAGGAACCACTTCGCCGGTGCCTTCTGGGGCAGGGGAAACTGCTGGATCACGGCGGCAATCCCTGAACTGATCGGCATGGGAGTGTGCAGTCCGGAGATCACAAGGTATCTGACCGGCGTGCTGCAAAACCAGGTGGATGCGCTTGTGAAGCTGCAGGCGGAAAACGGCATGTGGCATACTCTGCTGGATGATGCGGATTCCTATGTGGAGGCCAGCGCTACGGCAGGCTTTGCCTACGGGATCATGAAGGCGGTAAATCTGGGGCTTCTGGACGACTCTTACAGGGAGCCGGTGGAGAAAGCGCTGGATGCCATTCTGGGCTGTATCACGGAAGAGGGAATTGTGACGCAGGTTTCCTACGGTACGCCTATGGGCAGAGAAAGCCGGGATTTCTACAAAACCATTCCTCTGCAGCCAATGCCGTACGGACAGGCACTGGCAATCCTCTTCTTTATGGAATGGCTGAATGGAAAGGAAGCGAAGAAGTAAGATCATGACAGACGAAGCGTTGGCAAAAAGATACAGACCGGTCCTTCTGTTTGACAACAGAGAACCGTTTTCAGTGGATGCAGTGGGATACACTGTTTTCAGGCAGGAAAAGAGAAGCAGTTCCTTTCCGAAGCGGATCGTCAGACCAAAGCAGGGGGGAATCTGTCTGGAATATGCCTTCTGGTATGACTATGATATCCAGCATCTCTATGAGCTGGAGCATATCTGGGTCTACCTGGACGAAGACGGACGGGTGGTGGATGCGGAGGGAAGCTGGCACGGGAAATACCTGCGTCTGGTGGACCCGTTTACGGACAGGGCAAGGCTCAGGGATCAGACAAGGGTCTGCGCCTTTGTGCAGCCCGGGAAACACGCGTTTGCAGCCACTCCGGAGCTGTTTCGGCTGTTCCCGGGAATGACAGACTGCTGCATGGAGGAGGCGGGAAGGGACGGCATTGCGCCGTCTGAGATGGTGAGCAGTTATTTTGACATCACGGAGGAGATGCAGAGAAAAACCCGTGAATATATCAGGGCGCAGTACGGTTTCCGCCCGTCGCTTGAGTTTACGGAGCGGGAATGGAAGGAAGAACTGCTGATGCCCTGGGAGGAGCTGCTTCAAAGCATCCCGGAGCGGATGAACAGACAGATTGAGATGATTGACAGATGGGAAGGTAAAAAACAATGAAAAGATACTGGCAGCATATGGTACATTCCACAGAAATCCGGGTGGAGGATTTTTTGAAAAGGCAGGTAAAGGATCCGTCAAGACCGGACGTCGGAAGGATAGACAGCGACGTGATGGAGGGAAAGTTTACCATCTATCAGCTGACCAATGCCCTGTGTGTGTACTTTAGCGAGGAGAGCAGGTTTTTCAAGGACAGGGATTTGTTTGAAGCGGTAAAGAGCGGCGTCAGCTTCGTGGAGAGATGGCAGCGGGCTGACGGAAGCCTCGACTATCCCACCTGTAATTTCCATTCGGCGCCGGACACGGCATTCTGCTTCCGCAGACTGTACGGCGCATGGGAAATCTTAAGGAAATACGGGACCACAGAAGACGAAAAAGCACTGGAGGAAAGGTATCTGCGCCTGCTCCTGCGCTGTTCGCCGATCATGATCTACGGAGGGTTCCACACCCCGAACCACCGCTGGGCTGTGGTGGCAACCTTAAAGTGCCTCAAGATGCTGGTGGGGCAGTACGGGGAAAAAGCACTGAAGGAAGCGGACTTTGCCTCCTGTGAGATGGCAACAGAGGAGCCGCCGAAGACGGCGAAGGAGCTGGCAGACCGCCTGGACAGGCGTGCAGCCCAGTATCTGGCAGAAGGGATCGACGGAGATTCCGACGGAGAATTTGCGGAGCGCTCCACCGGAAACTACAATGCGGTCGTGGACAAGTCTCTGATCCTTGCCTATGAGATGACAGGGGACGAGACTTATCTGGGGTATGTGGAGAGAAACCTGGAGATGATGGTGTTTTATTTCGACGCAGACGATACCATCTTCACCCAGAATTCCACCAGACAGGACCACGGCAAGGCGCTCTTCCCTGACCAGTATTTTTATCTCTACACTTATATGGCGGAAAAGACGGGCTCAGAGCTGTTCGACGCGGTTGCCCACAAGATCATTAAGGACAATATGACCAGGGGTGACCTGGCGCAGGATGCCATGTACATCTTCATGATGTATGACCGGCTGAAAAATTATGAATTCAAGGGATACGGCTTTTTGGAGGAGTACCGGAAGTATTTCGGCGGTTCCCAGGTGCTCCGCTCGAAGAACAAGTCATATGTGTACAGTGTCCTGAACCATAAGGCATCGTTCCTCTTTTTGAAATTCGGTTCCCTTCCCATCGGGATGCGGATCGGGGAAGCCTATTGCGATGTGAGGAACTTTATCCCCGTCGACATGGAGGTGACGGAGGAGGGATGCGTCTTAAAGGCAACAGCCCAGGGCTGGTACTATCAGCCCTTTGCAGAGGATCAGGGGACAAGCGACTGGTGGAAGATGGATCACAAAAAGAGGGAGCTGGTCGTCACCAGTAAGGTGGATACCACCGTCACGGTGAAAGAGCTGGAAAACGGTCTGGAGATCACGGTGAAGACAGAAGGGCTTCAGGGCCTGCCCCTCAGGGTGGAGCTGGACATCCCTGCGGACTGCATACTGGAAAATGAGACTGTCCGCCTGACCGGCAAAAAGGGAGAAAGCCTGATCCTCAGGGACGGATACTTAAACGTGTACAGCGGGGCGCAGAAAATCCTGATCGGCCCGGGGTACGGCACCCATTCCTTCAGGGGACATTATTCCGGAGAGGAGAAGAATGAGGGCGGATTCAGCATTTTCCTGAACGATTACACGCCCTATGAGCGAACCTTCCGCATTGTGGAGGAAAAATAAGAAAGGAGCAGGTTGGCATGCAGTATGTTTCATTTGATTCTTCCAGGGAATTTGATCTGATACTGCTGGGAAGAGTGGCAATTGATTTCAACCCGGTGGATTTAAACCGCCCTTTGGAAGAAAGCAGCAACTTTAACAAGTATCTCGGAGGCTCCCCGGCAAATATAGCTGTGGGAATGGCGAGGCTTGGAAAAAAGGTTGGATTCCTGGCAAAGGTGTCGGATGACCAGTTCGGAGATTATGTGGAGCATTACTTTCAGAAGGAGGGGATTGACACAAGTCATATCACCAGGTGCAAAAACGGGGAGAATCTCGGCCTTACCTTTACGGAGATCAAGAGCCCGACAGAGAGCAACATCCTGATGTACCGCGACGGTGTCGCCGATCTGAAGCTGGAGCCGGAGGATGTGGACGAGGACTACATAAAGAGGGCGAAGGCTCTCCTGATATCCGGCACGGCGCTGGCTGCCAGCCCCTCCAGAGAGGCTGCCTTAAAGGCCATCATGCTGGCGAAGAAAAACAACGTGGTTGTGATCTTCGACATCGATTACAGGGCCTACACCTGGAAGAATCCGGATGAAATCTCTGTCTATTATTCCATCGCGGCTTCCAACAGCGATCTGATCCTGGGCTCCAGAGAGGAGTTTGACCTGACGGAGAGAATCTCAGGCATCTGTGAAAGCGATGAGGAGAGCGCGAAGAGATGGCAGAGCAAGGGCGCAAAGATCGTGGTCATCAAGCACGGGAAAGAGGGCTCTACCGCCTATACCTGTGACGGGAAGCACTACGCGGTAAAACCCTTCCCCACCAATGCCTTAAAGGGCTTCGGCGGCGGCGACGGCTACGCCTCCTCCTTTATCAGAGCCCTGATCGACGGGTGCAGTGTTCCCCAGGCGCTGGAGTACGGCTCCGCATCCGCCTCCATGCTGATCTCTGCCCACAGCTGTTCCGCGGCCATGCCCACGCTTCCGGAGGTGGAACAGTTTATTAAGGAAGAAAAAGAAAAATACGGAGAAATGGTGGTGTTGCAAGATGTATGAGAAACCGGAGTACAATGAAGAAAACGAACTGATCTGTTGTCAGGAGAACGGCAAGAACAGCCACATGCTCATGGACGTGAGGGTGAAGCGTTTAAATGCCGGGGAAAGTCTTGTGATCCTGGAACCGGAGAGAGAGACGGCTGTGATGCTCCTGGCCGGTGAGGCGGAATTTTTCTATGAGGGAAAAAGCGCAGTGGGGAAGCGGCGCAGCGTCTTTCTGGATAAGCCCTACTGTCTGCACTGCTGCAAGGGGAAAGAGATCAGGGTGTGTGCGGTGACGGGGAGCCGCCTTCTGATCCAGCAGACCACCAACGAGAGAGAGTTTCAAACCACATTTTACACTCCCGAGATGTGTGATCTGGAGGAGTTCGGCAAAGAAAAATGGAACGGGACCGCCCACAGACAGGTGCTGACAGTGTTTGACTACTCCAACGAGCCCTGGTCCAACTTAGTCATGGGGGAGGTGTTCCACAAGCCCGGCAGATGGTCCAGCTATCCGCCCCACTATCATCCCCAGCCGGAGCTTTACTACTATGAATTTGACAAGCCTCAGGGCTTTGGCGTGGGCTTCGAGGGGAATGACTGCTACAAGGTGGAGGACAGGAGCTACCTGGCGATCGCTCCCATGAACGCCCATCAGCAGGCGTGTGCACCGGGCTACAACATGTATTTCGCATGGCTGATCCGTCATCTGGACGGCGATCCCTGGGATAAGACCAGGATCGATGTGCCGGAGCACGCATGGCTGAATGAAGCGGATTAGAGACAGGTTTTTTGTGTTGTGCCTGCACAGGGTATAGATGCAGAGAAGGGGTGCAGGCCACGGAAGGGGTATGGGTAAAAATATGGCGTATATGACTACGGCACAGGCACTGGTGCGCTTTCTGGATAACCAGTATGTGTCTTTTGACGGACAGGAAACCAAATTTGTGGAGGGGATCTTCACTATCTTCGGACACGGGATCGTGGTCGGCCTGGGGGAAGCGCTGGACACCGGAAGGGGAAGTCTCAAGGTTTTTCAGGGCAAGAATGAGCAGGGCATGGCGCATGTGGCGGATGCCTTTGCCAAGCAGAACAACAGACGCAGGATCATCGCCTGCTCTTCTTCCATAGGTCCGGGGGCGGCCAATATGATCACGGCGGCAGCCACCGCCACTGTAAATCATGTTCCGCTTCTTCTGATCCCGGCGGATTCCTTTGCGACCAGACAGCCGGATCCGGTACTGCAGCAGTTTGAACAGGTGCAGTCCCTCTCGATCACAACCAACGACGCCTACAGGGCTGTCTGCCGCTACTGGGACAGGATCGTCCGCCCCGAGCAGCTGATGTCAGCCATGATGAACGCGATGCGGGTGCTGACGGACACGGCGGAGACCGGTGCGGTGTGTATCTCCCTGCCGCAGGACGTGGGCGGCGAGGCATACGATTTCCCGGATGAGTTCTTTCGGAAAAGAGTGCATAAGATCACACGCATCGTTCCGGCGGATGAGGAGGTGGAGGAGGCAGCGCAGGTTTTGCTCGGCGCGAAAAAGCCTCTCGTCATCTGCGGCGGCGGTGTCAGATACTCGGAGGCAGGCAAAGTCCTGGAGGACTTCTGCGAGACCTTCCGGATCCCTTTTGCGGAGACACAGAGCGGCAAGAGTGCCTGCCTGTCCTCCAACCGCTGGAATCTGGGCGGTGTCGGCGTGACCGGAAATGCGGCGGCCAACGCGGTTGCCAAAGAGGCGGATGTGATCTTAGGGATCGGCACCAGGTTCTCCGACTTCACCACGGCCTCCAAATCACTGTTCAGAGAGGATGCGAAAGTCCTTGCCGTCAATACCTCCCGTTTTGACAGCTACAAGCTGGATGCGGTGAAGGTGGTGGCGGATGCAAAGCTCGCCCTCCTTGCGCTGAAGAAGGTGCTGGAGAAGGAAGGTTACCAGTCCGGCTATCAGGACGAGGCGCAGGAGGCAAAGAGGGCCTGGGAGGAAGAGATGAAACGGCTTTCCTCCTACAGCTATGATGAAAGCTTTCAGCCGCTCATTAAAGCTCTGGACCCGAAGACCATCCCTGAGTTTGTCGAGATGACAAAGAGCAGCCTGACACAGACAGCGGCAGTGGCAAAGATCAGAGAGCGGATCGCCCCCGATGCCATCTGCGTCGGCGCGGCGGGAAGCCTGCCGGGAGACCTGCAGAGGATGTGGACCACCGACTGCAGGGATTCCTACCATATGGAGTACGGCTACTCCTGTATGGGCTATGAGATCGCAGGCGCCCTGGGGGCAAAGCTCGCAGAGCCGGACAGAGAGGTTTACGCCATGTGCGGTGACGGCAGCTACCTCATGCTGCACTCCGAGCTTGTGACCAGCGTGCAGGAGCATGCCAAGATCAATGTCCTTCTCTTTGACAACAGCGGCTTCGGCTGTATCAACAATCTGCAGATGTCAAACGGGATCGGTAATCTTGCCACAGAGTTTCGCAGCAGGGACGAAAACGGAGACCTGCAGGGGCCTCTTGTCCCCATTGACTTTGCAAAATGTGCGGAAGGCTACGGGGTAAAAACCTACCGGGTCACCAATCTGCAGGAGCTGGAGGAGGCGCTGGAGGACAGCAAAAAGCAGACCGTATCCACGCTTCTTGACATCAAGGTGCTGCCCAAGACAATGACCGACGGCTACGGCGGCTGGTGGCATGTGGGAGTGGCAGAGGTTTCCCCGAAGGAATCTGTCACGAAGGCCTGGGAGAAAAAGGAAGAAAATCTGAAGAAAGCGAGGAAGTACTGATGTTAGATGCAAAAAAAGTGAGCCTCGGCATTGCTCCGATCGCATGGACCAACGATGATATGCCGGATCTCGGGGCGGAGAACACCTTCGAGCAGTGTGTCTCCGAGATGGCGCTTGCCGGCTTTACCGGATGTGAGATCGGAAACAAATATCCCAAGGACCCGGTGGTCTTAAAGAAGGCTCTGGAACTTCGGGGAATGCAGATCTGCAACGCGTGGTTTTCCACCTTCCTCACCACAAAACCCTATGAGGAGACGGAAAAAGGCTTTATCGAGCACATCACCTTTTTAAAGACCATGGGGGCTAAGGTTGTGGGCGTGTCCGAGCAGGGGCATTCCATACAGGGGACAGACAAGGCCATTTTCAGGGACAAGTATGTGATGAACGACAGCGAGTGGGAGCTTTTGTGCACCGGTTTGAACCGTCTGGGCAAGGTGGCAAAGGACATGGGGATCACACTCACCTTTCATCATCATATGGGCACGGTGGTGCAGACAGCCGCAGAGATCGACAGGATGATGGAGAACACCGACCCGGAGCTTGTGAATCTTTTGTTTGACAGCGGGCATCTGGCCTACTGCGGAGAGGATTATCTGGCGGTTTTAAAGAAATACATCAACAGAGTAAAGCATGTCCACTTAAAGGACATCCGCCCGGAGATGGTAGAGAAGGTAAAGGCGGAGAATCTGAGCTTCCTGCAGGGCGTGCGCCTGGGGACATTTACGGTTCCCGGGGACGGCAGCATCGACTTTGCGCCGATCTTTGAGGTGCTGGCCGACAATCACTACACAGGCTGGGTGCTGGTGGAGGCGGAGCAGGATCCGGCAGTGGCAAACCCGCTGGAATATGCGATCAAGGCGCGCAGATACATCGCCGAAAAAGCCGGGATCTGACCGGAAAAAAAAGATATCTTTTGTTGGAAAGGAGAAAACAATGCTGAATATCGGAATTATCGGTGCCGGACGGATCGGCAAGGTCCATCTGGAGTCCATCACCTATCATGTCAAAAACGCAAGGGTGGCAGCCATGGCTGACCCGTACATGAGTGAGGAGACAAAGGCTTTCATCGAGAAGATGGGAGTGGAGAAGATCTATCAGGACTATCACAAGATCCTGGAGGATAAGGAAATCGATGCCGTGCTGGTGTGCTCCTCCACAGATACCCACGCGGCCATCTCCATCGAGGCTATCCGGGCGGGAAAGCATGTGTTCTGCGAAAAGCCCGTGGATCACACTGTGGAAAAGATAAAAGAGGTGGCTGATGTGCTGGCACAGCATCCCGGCTGCCGCTTCCAGGTGGGCTTCAACCGCCGCTTTGACCACAACTTTGCCGCTGTCAGAAAGGCTTATGACGAGGGAAAGATCGGGGAGGCACATATTTTAAAGATCACCTCCAGAGATCCCGAGCCGCCCAACCCCGCATACATCAAGGTGTCCGGCGGTATGTTCTTAGATATGACGATCCATGATTTTGACATGGCCTGCTTTTTGACAGACAGCGATGTGGAAGAGGTTTATGTACAGTCTGCGGTTCTGGTTGACCCGGCCATCGGGGAGCAGGGAGATGTGGACACTGCCATCATCACCCTGAAGATGAAGAACGGCGCCCTGGCTGTCATCGACAATTCCCGCCGTGCCGCATACGGCTACGACCAGAGGGCGGAGCTGTTCGGCTCAAAGGGCATGGTGCAGACCTCCAACGATACCCTTTCAAACGCTGTGATCTCCGATGCAAACGGCGTGACCGGAGAAAAGCCCCTGTTCTTCTTCCTGGAGAGATACATGGAGTCCTTCTCCGAGGAGATGCGTCAGTTTGTGGACGCCTGTGAGAACGGCACGGAGGTGCCTGTGGGGATCCACGCGGGAATGCAGGCGGTAAAGATCGGGCTGGCGGCTAAGAAGTCTGTGGAAGAGCACAGGCCGGTCCGCCTTGATTGATCACAAAAAGGAAGGAGTTCATCATGTCCAATCAGTTTATTATGCCTGGCCAGATCTTTTACGGTGAGGGCGCACTGGAGAGAGCGGGGGCGGCGATCTGCGCCTGCGGGAAGAAGGCGTTGATCGTCACCGACCCTGTGATGGAAAAGCTTGGAAATGTGGAGACAGTCCGCGGGATACTGGAGCCGGAGGGAGTTCAAAGCGCGGTCTTTTCCGGCGTGACCGGGGAGCCCACCGACAAAATGGTAGCGGCGGGGCTTGAGGTCTTCAAGAAGGAAGGCTGCGATTTCCTGATCGCTGTGGGGGGCGGCTCCCCCATTGACACCATGAAGGCCATCGCCGCGGTGGCGAAGAGCGGGGGCTCCATCAATGATTTCTACGGGAAGGAGATCCGTCTGGAGCTGCCGCCCATGGCGGCGATCCCCACAACCAGCGGGACCGGTTCCGAGGCAACCCAGTTTACCATTATCACGAATACCGAAAAGGATATCAAGATGCTCTTAAAGGGAGCCTGCCTGATGCCTGACATCGCGGTGGATGATCCGAGATTTACCATCACGGCGCCGCCCTCCGTGACGGCGGCAACGGGACTGGACGCCCTCTGCCACGCATCGGAGGCATACACCTCCAGAAAGGCCCAGCCCATGACGGATACCCTGGCGCTCAGCGCCGTGAAGCGGATCTTCACCTGGCTCCCGAAATGCTATGCGGAGGGAGAGGACACGGAGGCAAGGGCGCAGATGAGCCTCGCTGCCCTGGAGGCCGGGATCGCCTTCAACAATGCCTCAGTCACTGTGATCCACGGCATGAGCCGTCCCATCGGGGCTCTGTTCCATGTGCCTCACGGAGTCAGCAATGCCATGCTGCTCCCCGCATGTTTTTCCTATGTTTACCCTGCCGCGGCCAAACAGTTTGCCGATCTTGCACGGGCGATCGGCGCGGCAAAAGAGGGGGAGGAGGATCTGACTGCCGCGAAGAAATTCGTGGAGGCCTGCACAAGGCTCTGCCAATCCTGTAAGATCCCCACGCCGGAGCAGTACGGTATCGACAGGACCGCGTTTGAGAACGCCATCCCGAAGATGACGGAGGACGCGCTTGCATCCGGCTCACCGGCCAACACAAGAATGGAACTGAATGCGGGAGACATCACGGAAATCTACCGGAATTTATGGAATTGAGAACACAAAAAAACGCCGAAAGGCGTTTTTTTGTTGCAGACGGGCAGGATACCGGGCTTTTTGCGCAGGAGAGCAGGAACTTCAAAAAACAATCGAAAAAAACCTGTTAAGAATATGAAAAGTGCCGATAAATATATCGAGAGTATAACAGAAGGCAGGATAAAGGAAGACCGGAAGAAATGGAAGAGAAGGACTACGTGGTGGAAGGCAGGCACTTTCACAGCAGAAGTGATCTTGCAAAAGCTCTTCGGGATAAAGAAACCATTGACAAGCTGAAAGCGAAGGTCAATCTGAAGGACAGGAAGGCCCTGGAGCGGCTGAACAGGGATCTGAAGGCCGGAAAATGTCATTTTTATACGGCTCTGGGAGACGATTTTAAAAAAGAGATACAGGATCTCCTGAAAAAGAGCGACATGGACGGCTTTGTGGAGGAGGAGCTGAAAAAACGGGAGAGAAAAAGACGGCTTCTGATCGGGCTGTGCAGTCTGGCCGCGGCGGGGTGTCTGGGGTATGTGGGTGTCTATGGCTGGTTTGACAAGCGGACCGGAGATACCTACGAGGAACTCAGCCAGCTGAAGGAAAAGGCGCCCATTGTCACCTCCTCGGGTTCCTCCGAACCGCTCTATACTCTTGACGCGGAACAGGAGCCGAAGGAGGTATTGGATGAGTATAAAAATTTGCTTATTAAAAACAAAAAGCTAATCGGATGGTTGAAAATTGACGATACAAATATAGATTATCCGGTGATGCAGACCTCGGACAACGAGTACTACCTGGATCACAATCTGAATCAGGAGTACGACAAGAACGGCTCTATCTTCATGGACACGGCGTGCGATGTGCTCAAACCCAGCACCAATTACATCATTTACGGTCACCACATGAAGAGCGGGCAGATGTTCGGCGGCCTTGACAAGTATGCGAGCAAGAGCTACTGTGAGGCGCATCCCCTGATCCAGTTCGACACCATTTATGAGAAGGGCACTTATCAGGTGATGTATGTGTTCCGATCGAGAGTTTACAGTGAGGATGAGATTGTTTTTAAGTACTATCAGTTTATAGATGCCAACAGCGAGCAGGAGTTTGATTCCTATATGGAGGAGATGGCTTCCATGTCCCTGTATGACACCGGCGTTACGGCGGAGTACGGCGACCACCTTTTAACCCTTTCCACCTGTGATTATCAGGAGACAAACGGACGGTTCGTTGTTGTGGCGAAGAAAATAGAGTAATACAGATGAGACCGGCAAAAGCATTGTGCTGATGGAGGATTGACATGGCTGTGAAAAAGAGATCAAGACGTTTAAAGAGACAGGTTAGAAAGACTTTGGGAGCTTTATTCTTGGCTTCTGCAGTGGCGGTTGCGGCGATTCCGACAAACAGTATCGAAGGCGGCAGTGCGGCTGCGGCTGTGGACACAGGCGACAGCAC
>CAYPSH010000001.1:0-25765 GCA_964413445.1 uncultured Acetatifactor sp. | reverse complement strand
ACACAATGACGCCTTTGACTATAAGGTGTTCTGGGGCTGCGACCTTCAGACGGAGCACGAGCGCTATCTGACGGAGGAAATCTTTAAGCGCCCTGTCTTTGTGACAGATTATCCCAAGGAGATCAAGGCCTTCTACATGAAGCAAAATGAGGACAAAAAGACGGTGGCTGCCATGGACTGCCTGGTGCCCGGCATCGGAGAGATCATCGGCGGCAGCCAGCGTGAGGATCAGCTGGAAGTCCTGGAGCAGAGAATGGAGGAACTGGGACTGAAGAAGGAGGACTACGATTTCTATCTCGACTTAAGAAGATACGGTTCCGTGCGCCATGCGGGTTTCGGCCTCGGCTTCGAGAGATGCGTCATGTATCTGACCGGAATGGGCAATATCCGCGACGTCATCCCCTTCCCCAGAACCGTAAACAACTGCGAACTCTGATATTATAATTATGATAGGACACTGCGGATCACAATATGATGAGAAGAAAAAAGAAAGTTTTTTTGTCTGCCATACTGGCCGCGGCGCTCGCGGCGGGCAGTGTGGGCTCCGGCGGGACGGAAGCCCTGACGGTGCAGGCATCCACCATCTCGGATGTTCAGAATCAGCTGAGTGAACATCAGAATAATCTCAGCACCATCAACGATAAAATTTCCGATCTGGAGGATGAGCAGGATCTGATCCAGGAGGCCATCGATGACCTGAATGCGGAGATCATCAATACCATGACAAGCATCGGCTTAAAGGAGGATGAGATTTCCGAGAAGGAGGCTCAGATCGCTGACAAGCAGGTGGAGATCGAAGACACCGAGGCGGAGTATGAGGCGGCCGTGGAGCGGGAGGAGAGCCAGCGGGAGAGTATGGCGGCCAACACCCGGATGATGTATGAAAACGGCGACACCACATACTTAAGTTCCATTCTCTCCGGAAGCGGTCTGTCCGATGTCTTAAACCGCATGGACTACATAGAGAAGGTGTACGAGTACAGCAAGGCAAGGCTGGAAAGCTATATTGAGACCAAAAATCAGGTGCATGACCTGTGGGAGTCCCTGGAGCAGGAGAAGGCGGGACTGGAGGAGGACAAGACCTCCCTGGAGGCCGACAGGGCTGTGCTGGAGGATCTGAAGGCAAATCTGGATGTGAAGCTTGCCCAGAAGAAAAAAGAGTCCGCCAACTACGACGCGGAGATCAACAAGGCAAAGCAGGAGGCGGCTGTGGCCAAGACTCTGATCAAGCAGGATCAGAAGAAGATCAAGCAGCTTCAGGCTGAGGCTGCGGCAGCTGCTGCGGCAGCGGCAGCCGCGGCGGCAGCGGGAACCACCACGGCAGGGACCACCACGACAGGAACCACCACAACAGGAACTACCACGACAGGAACCACCACGACGGGAACCACTACAACAGGAACCACCACAGCAGGAAATACTACCTACACGACAACGAGTTATACCTCCACCATCGACAATGCCACCGGCAGCGATCTTGGAAAAAATATCGCCAAGTTTGCCTGCCAGTATATCGGAAATCCTTATGTGGCGGGGGGGACCAGCCTGACAAACGGAGCGGACTGCTCGGGATTTACCTACCGGGTTTATCAGGAGTTCGGCTACAGCCTGCCGAGAACCTCCTATGAGCAGAGGAGTGCCGGCACCTCAGTCACCTACGCGGAGGCGCAGCCCGGAGACCTGATCTGCTATGACGGGCATGTGGCGCTGTACATCGGCGGCGGCCTGATCGTCCATGCCAGCAGCTCCAGGACCGGGATCAAGGTCAGCCAGGCCAACTACAAGACGATACTGGCGGTGAGAAGGATCATATAGTGCATCGGTTCACCCGTCGGCCAAACCGCGATCCTGCGAATGGCGCGGGGCGAAACGTAAGAGTTTAGGGAAAGGTATGGTATCCGATATGAACAGACAGGACATAGAGAAGCTTCTCGAAGGGATTCCTGGAAAGCTTGCAGTCTACTATAAAAATCTGGTGACAGGGGAGACGATCGCCATCAACGAGGACATGCCCATGATGGCGGCCAGCGTCATCAAGGTTCCCATCATGGTGGAGACTTTTCACCAGCTTCGGACGGGGGAGCACAAAAAGGACGAGCTGTATGTCCTGAAGGAGTCGGACAAGCGCCCCTCCTGCGGGTGCCTGAACAGAATGCATGAGGGCCTGAACCTGACCATAGAGGATCTGTACAACCTGATGATCATCCTGAGCGACAACTCGGCCACCAATATCCTGATCTCGCTCCTTGGCGGTATGGAGCGCATCAACGAGGACATCCGGCTGATGGGGTATGACACCATCAGGGTAAACAGGCTGTTGTTTGACGAGGAGGCCTCCGCAAGGGGGATCCAGAATTATGTCTCCGCCTTTGAGATCGGAGACATGCTCGAAAAGCTGTACCGCGGAGAGATGATCGACAAAGAGGCTTCTCTGGATATGCTGGATGTGCTGAAGGAACAGAGGCTGAACGGAAAGTTTCCGTTTTATTTCAGGGAGAAGGTTGACATTGCCCACAAGACCGGGGAGGATGACGGCATCACCCATGATGTGGGGATTTTTTACGGAAAAGAGCCCTTTGTGCTCTGCTGTATGGGAAATGAGACGGACACGCCCGTGTTTGCGCGCTTTATGCAGGAGCTGGCGTGGAAGCTGTATCAGGAAGCCGAAAAAATTTGAGGAAAGAAGGGATACTCGGCATGAAGATCCGGAAGGTTGAACTGGGAGAAATTCAGATCCCGCTGGTAACGCCCTTTAAGACGGCGCTCAGAACGGTGACTTCGATCAACGATATCGTGGTGAAGATCAGGTCGGATTTCGAATATGTGGGATACGGTGAGGCGCCCGCCACCGCTGTCATCACGGGAGACACCAAGGGTTCCATCGTCGCGGCGATCAGAGACTTTATCGCTCCCTCCATCATCGGCATGGACGTGGAGGATATCGACGGCGTCATGCGGAAGGTGCAGAATGCCATCGTAAAAAATACCTCCGCCAAGGCTGCGGTGGATATGGCAATCTATGACCTGTATGCAAAATGCCTGGACAGACCGCTGTACAAGGTGCTCGGCGGGCACAGGAGAGCCATCGAGACAGATATCACCATCAGCGTCAACGACACGGAGGAGATGGTGCGGGACAGCCTGCGGGGCGTCAGCCAGGGCTTCGGCATCCTGAAGGTCAAGGTCGGAAAAGAAGGGATAAAGGATGTGGAGCGCATTGCTGCCATCCGGAAGGCAGTGGGGGAGAATATCGTCATCCGCGTGGACGCCAACCAGGGATGGGAAGCCAAGGAGGCGGTGCGCATCATCCGCGCCATGGAGGATAAGGGGCTGGATATCGATCTGGTGGAGCAGCCTGTGGACGCCCACGATTTTGATGGCCTGAAGTATGTCACCTCCAATGTCTACACGCCCATTCTGGCGGATGAGAGCGTCTTTTCCGTGCAGGATGCCATAAAGATCATACAGGAGCATGCAGCGGACCTGATCAACATCAAGCTGATGAAGACGGGGGGCATCTACGAGGCGCAGAAAATCTGCGGGATTGCGGAAAGCTACGGGGTAGAGTGCATGATGGGATGTATGCTGGAGAGCAAGCTGGCCGTCAGCGCGGCAGCCCATCTGGCGGCGGCAAAGGGCATTATCACGAGAAATGACCTGGACGGACCGGCGCTGTGCAGAATAGATCCCTATCAGGAGGGTCCCCTCTTCGAGGGACCGCGGATCACCATGCCGAAGGATCCGGGTATCGGCATCAAATACGTGCCTGCAAAGTTTTTATAAACTAAGAAAACGCTGAGGACAGCGTTTCCCTGAAAATTCATAGAAAAGAGGTAGATCATGAAAGCACTTGCAGCAAAAACAATTGTGTCACTGCGGGAAGAGCCTTCCCGGAAATCGCCTTTGGATGATGAAGTATTGTACGGCATGACAGTAGAGGTACTTGAGGAAGTGCCGGATGCGGAAGAGGAGAAGGACAGCTGGCTCCGCATCCGCACCGAGTACGACTATGAGGGCTACTGTAAGAAAGAGGATCTGATCCTGGAGGATCAGAGAGCGAATGAGTGGGAGACAGCCGCCCTGCGGGTTGTCATGCGCCCCTATGCGGATGTGCTGGATGAGCCCAGGGTACAGGGTGTCTGCTTAAAATCCGTGACAAAGGGCGGCAGGCTGGTATTTAAGGGGTTTGTGGACGAAGCGCCCGGCTGGGTCAGGGTGGAGCTGGCGGACGGCAGAGAAGGGTATACGAGAGAAAAATTCATCGGGCCCTACTATGCGGAGCCGTTTACAGAGAAGGACGATCTGTTCCGCCACAGACTGGTGGAGATGGCGAAGAGCTATCTGGGCACCCAGTACCGCTGGGGCGGGAAGACTCCTCTGGGAATCGACTGCTCGGGACTTACGGGCATGTGCTACCTGCTCTGCGGCGTGAAAATTTACAGGAATGCCTCCATCAGGGAGGGCTTCCCTGTGAAGGAGATCCCCTTCGAGGAAAAGAAACCGGGAGACCTTCTGTATTTCCCCGGCCATATCGCCATGTATATGGGGGATGACAGATACATCCACTCCACCGGGAAAAACGGAAGTGACGGCGTGGTCATCAACAGCCTGAACCCGGAGCATGAGGATTTCAGGCAGGATCTGCTGGACAGCCTGCAGTGTGTGGGCAGTATTTTTGTGAACTGACGGGATAAAACGCGGCTGGTACAAGCCTGGCTTTGCGGCTTTGGGCGGCTGCAGGAAAAAAGGAAGACGTTGAGAAAATGGACGAAAGATTAAGCCTTGAGAGCAGGATCGGCGTGGAACTGAAAAGCTATGACGGTCTGATGGGAATTTATATCAATGACCTGCGGGGCAATGTGATAAAGATCAACGCTGAGGAGAAGTTTGAGACTGCCAGCACGATCAAGCTCTTTATCCTGGCAGCGCTGTTTGAGAAGGTGGAGAAGGGGGAGCTTTCCCTGTCTGACCTGCTGGAATACAAAAAAGAGCATGTGATCGACGGCAGCGGCATCCTGAACGCACTGGAGATCGGCACAAAGCTGTCCTTAAAAAATGTGGCGACGCTTATGATCATCGTCAGCGACAACATTGCCACCAATATGCTGATCGATTTCCTGGGCGTAAAGGAGATCAACGACTGCATTCAGCGGCTGGGCTGTAAGGACACGGTGCTCCACAACCGGATCGACTTTGAAAAATATGATAAACTCGGCACTTCCACCCCGGCGGATTACGCGAGCATGTGGGAGCGCATGGCGCAGGGAACCCTCATCAGCGAGAGGGCTTCGGAAGAAATGCTGGAAATCTGCAGACAGCAGCGCTACAACAGCATGATGGTGAAGAGCCTGCCGCCCTATTATCTGGATCCGGACAACTATGATGAGGAGATCATCTATGTGGCATCCAAGAGCGGCAGCATGAATGCCTGCCGGAATGACGGAGGGATTGTCTCCACTCCCTACGGGAAATATGTGATCGTCATGTTCAACAAAAATTTCAGCGACAACCAGTATTATTCGGAGCATCCGGCGACGGTGTTCGGCTCACGGGTAAGCCGTCTGGTGTTTGACCAGTACCTGGCGCTGGAAGGACGGCTGAAGCTGTGAATCACAACAGTTTTTGAGATAAACGGAGGTCTGCTTTAAGTGAAGATTATAATTGCCGGAAACGGTAAAATGGGGTCGACTCTGACCCGTCAGCTTTCTGCGGAAGGAAATGACCTGACGCTGATCGACAGCAATCCAAAGGTGTTGGAGGATAGTGAGGAGAGATATGATGTCATGGTGGTGCAGGGCAACTGCGCTTCCATGGCTGTCCTTTTGCAGGCGGGCGTGAAGGAGGCAAATCTTCTGATCGCCGTTGCGGGAGCCGATGAGATCAATCTGCTCTGCTGCATGACGGCGCACGGCCTGAATCCAAACATCCATACCATTGCCAGAGTGCGCAATCCGGAGTATGCGGATCAGATTTATGAGATGAGAGGCATGTTTGCCCTGTCCATGGCGGTGAACCCGGAGAGACAGGCGGCGGTGGAGATCGAGAGACTGCTGAAATATCCCGGCTTTTTGAAGAGAGATACCTTTGACAAGGGACGGGTGGAGATCGTGGAGCTGAGGATCGACGAGAACAGCAAGCTCTGCAATGTGGCCCTGAACGACATGAACAATATCGTGAAATGTAAGATCCTGGTGTGCGCCGTGCTCAGGGACGGCAAGGCGTCTGCCCCGGACGGAAACTTCATCCTGCGGGAGGGCGACAGGATTTTTGTGACAGCGCCCACGGACACCCTGACGGTGCTCTTAAAGAATCTGGGCATCATCACCCACAAGGTAAAGCGCGTGATCCTCTGCGGCGGCGGGCGTGTCAGCTACTATCTGGCAAAGCAGCTGGAGAGGAGCGGCATCGGGGTGCAGATCATTGAGAGAGACCCGGATAGATGCAGACAGCTCGCGACGCTCCTGGAGAAGAGCTGCATCATCCAGGGGGATGCCAGCAGCCAGTTCCTGCTGGAGAGCGAAGGGATCAGCGACTGCGATGCCCTGGTCACCCTGACCGGGCTGGATGAACTGAACATGATCTTATCCCTGTACAGCATGGACTGCGGCGTTCCCCAGGTGATCACAAAGCTGGGCCGGATGGAGAATACCAATATTCTCGGAAATCTGTCTCTGGGGAGCATCATCAGCCCCAAGGAATTGTGCTGCAACACTATCGTGCGCTATGTCCGCGCCATGAAAAACCAGACGGGGGCGGCGCTGACGGTACACACCATCGCGGACGGACAGGCGGAGGCCATGGAGTTTCTGGTGGACGAAAACACCCGCCACTGCGGAGAACCGCTGAAGAATATCAAGCTGAAAAAGGGCGTGCTGGTGGCGTGTATCGCCAGGAGAGGCAAGCGGGAGATCCCCGGAGGTGATTCTATGTTCCGCAAGGGAGACACAATGATCATTGTCACAGACAGCACGAAGGGTATTTTTCAGCTGAACGATATTTTCGAGTAGGGGAAACAAGAGGTTTAGAGATGAATTACAAGTTGATGGGCAGATTCCTGAGCAATATCCTGATGGTGGAAGCGGTGTTTATGATACCGGCACTCCTGATCAGTCTGTGGGAGAGCGAGTTTGCCGCAGTAAAGGGATTTACGATCGGGATCGCGATCATAATGGTGATCGCCGTGCCGATGGCGTTTTACTGTAAGGGCTGTAAAAATAAATTCTATGCGAAGGAAGGCCTGGCGTGTGTGGGAATCAGCTGGACCGCCATGAGCCTTTTAGGATGTCTTCCTTTTTGTATTTCCGGAGCCATCCCTGATTTCATAGACGCATTTTTTGAGATCGTCTCCGGCTTTACCACCACAGGCGCCTCGATCCTTTCCGAGGTGGAGAGCCTTCCGAAGGGGATCCTCTACTGGAGGAGCTTCAGCCACTGGCTGGGCGGCATGGGCGTGCTGGTATTCCTCTTGGCGATCTCCAGGATAAGCGGAGGCGACAGCGGCTATACCATGCATCTGCTGCGGGCGGAAAGCCCGGGCCCCAATGTCGGCAAGCTGGTGCCCAGGATGCGCAAGACGGCGGAAATCCTCTATGTGCTGTATATTGTCCTGACCGTGCTGAATGTAATTTTTCTGCTGGCGGGGGGAATGCCCCTGTTCGAGGCGGTGTGTACCGCTTTTGGCACAGCCGGCACCGGCGGCTTCGGCGTCAAAAACGACAGCATTGCGGGTTACAGTCCCTACATCCAGAATGTCTGCACTGTGTTCATGCTTCTGTTCGGCGTGAATTTCAGCTGTTATTACCTGCTTCTGGTAAAGCAGTTCAAGAGTGTCCTCCGGGATGAGGAGCTTAGAATGTATCTGGGACTTATCTTCGGAAGCATTCTTTTGATCAGCCTGAACATCAGAGGACTGTACGATACGGTGGAGGAGACTGTGCGCTATGCGGCGTTTCAGGTGGCCAGCATCATCACCACCACCGGCTATGCCACTGCAGACTTTGACCTTTGGCCGGCCTTTTCCAAAGCGATCCTGCTTTTCCTGATGATCATAGGCGCCAGTGCGGGCAGCACCGGCGGCGGCTTTAAGTGCGGAAGAGCCCTGCTGATGATCAAGAGCTTAAAGAGGAGTGTCCGGCAGGTTGTCCATCCCCAGAAGGTCCAGGTGGTGCGCTCCAACGGGCAGCCCATCGGGGAGAAGGTGCTTCAGAATATCAACGCCTACCTGGCAGCCTATGTGATGATCGTCATCGCAAGCTTCCTGGCGGTTTCTGTCGACGATTTCTCCGTGACGACGAATTTTACGGCGGTGATCGCCTGCTTTAACAACATCGGCCCCGGACTGGAAATGGTGGGACCCACCGGAAATTACGGCGCATTCAGCGCTTTCTCCAAGCTGGTGCTGATCATGGACATGCTTGCGGGAAGGCTGGAAATCTTCCCGATCCTGATCCTCTTTTCCAGAACCACATGGAAGCACAGGTAGGAGGGAAAAACTATGAGAAACTTTAACGGCAAGACCTATGAGGAGGGAAAACCTCATGACATGCAGGAGCTTCTGGAGATCGTGGCGATACTCCGGAGCCCAGACGGCTGCCCCTGGGACAGGGAGCAGACCCATGAAACTTTAAAAAAATGTCTGACGGACGAGACGGAAGAGGTCCTGCAGGCTATTGACAACAAGGACGATGAGAACCTTTGTGAGGAGCTGGGCGATGTGCTCCTGCAGGTTTTGATGAACAGTGAGATCGCCGCCGAGCGGGGAGCCTTCACCTTTGCGGATGTGGTGCAGGGTCTCTCGGACAAGATGATCCGCCGCCATCCCCATGTGTTCGGGGATGTGGAGACACCAAAGAGCGGCGAGGACGCGCTGAAGCTTTGGAAAGAAGTAAAAAAGAAGGAAAAGGGGGAGTAGAGGCTCCCCCTTTTCCTTTTGGAAATTTATGCGAACTGCGCCATATATAATCTGTAGTAGAAGCCCTTTGCCGCCATCAGCTCCGCAGGGGTGCCCTGCTCGATGATGCCGCCGTCGCCTATGACAAAAATGCGGTCGGCGTTCTGGATGGTGGAGAGGCGGTGCGCTATCACGAAGCTGGTCCGTCCGTGAAGCAGTGCCTCGATGCCCTTCTGCACCAGAAGCTCTGTGTGGGTGTCGATGCTGGAGGTGGCCTCGTCCAGGATCAAAACCCTGGGTCTGGAGACCATGGTCCTCGCAAAGGCGATGAGCTGTCTCTGACCGATGGAGAGACCTGCGCCCTGCTCCTTCAACTCGGTGTCGTACCCCTTCTCCAGCTTCATGATGAAGTCGTGGGCATTGACGGCCTTTGCCGCTGCGATGATCTCTTCGTCCGTCGCGTCAAGCTTTCCGTAGGCGATGTTGTCCCGGACGGTTCCGTGGAAGATGAAATTATCCTGGGTCATGACACCCATCTGCTTTCTCAGAGAATCGATCTTTACTTTCTTTAAATCATACCCGTCGATTGCAATGATTCCGCTCTGAATGTCGTAAAAGCGGCTGATCAGGTTTACGATGGTGGTCTTTCCCGCACCGGTAGGCCCCACCAGAGCGATGGTCTCCCCGGGCTTTACCGTAAAGCTCACCTTGTCCAGAACCTTTGTCTCGTTCTCAGTTCCCTCGTCGTAGGTGAAGGAGACATTCTCAAAAGTGACCTGGCCCGTGATCTCGGGGAGTTCTCCCGCGTCAGGTGCGTCCTGTATGTCGGGCTCGGTGTCCAGGATGTCAAACACACGCTCCGCAGCGGAGAGGTTGGTGACCAGCTGGTTGAAAAAGCTGCTCAGGTTTGAGATGGGGTTCCAGAACATGGTGGTGTAGGAGCCGAAGGCAACCAGCACGCCAAGACTGATCTCGGGCGCGCCGATCAGCTTTACCCCCACCAGATACAGCAGCATCAGGCTGATTCCCCAGGAGGTGTCGATGATGGGGAAAAACAGGTCTGCCGTCCTGCAGGCGCTGATGAAGGAGGAACACTGCTCCTCTGCCAGAAGGTCGAACTGGTTTCCGGTTTCGGCTTCCGCGTTCAGGCTCTGCACCACCCGGATGCCTGCGATATCTTCATGCACGTAGGCGTTGACATTGGAGGCCTTCTTGCGGACAAGCTGCCATCTCTTGTGGTTCGCCTTCTGCACGAGAAAGACCCCGGCGCTCATAAAGGGGATGGTGCAGCAGGAGGCCAGGGCAAGCCGCCAGTCCTTCACAAACATGATCACCAGCACGCCGAGGATGGTGAGGACATTGGGGATGATGTTTGTGACCGCCTTTGACAGCACATCCTTTAAGGAATTCACATCCCCGATGATCCGGGCCAGTATCTTGCCGCTGGGCCTGGAGTCAAAAAAGGTAAAGGACAGGGTCTGGATGTGCCGGTATAAATCCTCACGGATATTCAAAATGATCTGATTGGAGATGTAGGACATCACATACATGCGGACCTTCACCATCACCACATAGACCAGATTGACAGCGACTGCGAACACGGCAAGCTTTAACAGTCCCCGGATGTCCAGGGCTGCCACATAGGTGTCGATGGCTTCCTCTATCAGGATCGGGTTGAGAAGGCTGATGGAGACGGTCACGGCCATGGCGACAAACACAAGCAGAAGAGATTTCTTATATCCCTTCAGATAGCCAAAGAGCCGGGCAACGATCTTGCGGGCATCTGTGGCCTGTATTTTTTCGTCCTCGCGAAAGGAATTGACTGCCAATTAAATCACCTCTTTTCTCTGCTCGGGGTACTGGGCCATATAGGTTTCGTAATAGAGACCCTTTTTGGCGAGAAGCTCCTCATGGGTACCTCTCTCGGCAATCTGTCCCCGGTCAAGATAAATAATCTCGTCTGCCCCGCGCACGGCGGAAATACGGTGCGCGATAATGATCTTGGAGGAATCGGTTATGGTCTTTAACATGGACTGGATCTCTGCTTCCGTCTCCATATCCAGGGCGGAGGTGGAGTCGTCCATGACAAGGATGGGGCTTTTCTTGGACAGGGCTCTGGCGATGCTGATCCTCTGTTTCTGACCGCCGGAGAGTCCCACGCCCTTTTCCCCGATGACCGTGTCGTACTGGTCCTCCATTCTTTCGATGAAATCATGTGCCTGAGCCATTCTGGCGGCACGCTTCACCTCGCCGTGCTTCATGGAGCTTCGTTTTCCCATCCTGATATTCTCCTCGATCGTATCGGAAAAAAGAAATACGTCCTGCATCACGACCGATGAGGTGCTGCGCACCTGGGACAGCTCCATATCGCGGATATCCACGCCGTCGATGGTGACCCTCCCCTCAGAGGGGTCGTAAAAGCGCTGCAGCAGGTTGATGATGGAGCTTTTTCCGGAGCCGGTCGCCCCCATGACGCCAAGGGTCTTGCCTCTGGGCAGTTCCAGGTCGATCCCGGAGAGAATGGTGCTGCCGTCCAGGGTAAGCCCTACATTTTCAAACTTCAGGCTGCCGGAAAGGTGATCCAGATGCACGGCATCCGGCTTCTCCGTAAGTTCAGGCTTTACATCCGCGATCGCCTTCAGCTTCTTGTAGGAGGCGAAGGAGGAGGACAGTTCATTTGCCAGCTCTGCAAACATGTCAAGGGGCCAGGTACAGTCCCTGGAATATTCCACAAAGGCCACCAGAGACCCGAGATCCATCTTTCCCTGCACGGCCAGAAGTCCGCCCAGGATGGCACACACGACCGGCAGCACCGCACCGATAAACTGGTAGATGGGATAAAACTGCGTCATGAGCCTGGTCTGATCCATGTTCAGCTCGTAGTAGCGCCTGTTCCGCCTGGCAAACTTTTCAATTTCGAATTTTTCCCTCGCAAAGGCTTTTACGGTTCTTACACCCGCCAGATTTTCCTCTGCGACGGTAGTGAGCATGGCGTTTTCCTCGCTGATGTCTGAGTAAACCTTGTCGAATTTCTTTTCCAGGACAAAGCTTAAAGAGCCACCGAAGATCATCACTGCCAGAGGCAGGAGCGCCAGCAGAGGACTTAAGGAAAACATACAGTAGAGTACGGAGACGATGTAAAGGACGATCTGTATGATCAGCATCCCCGTCATGCCGAAGGCATCCTTGAGCTTGTCCACGTCATCCTTGACCCGGGCCATCAGTTCGCCGGTGTTGGTGTTGTCAAAGAAATCCATGGACAGGGTCTGGATGTGGGCAAAGAGATCCTTTCGGATATTTGTGCCGATGGTCTGACTGTTTCTGTCGAAGGTAAACTCTTTGCAGTAGCCGAATACACTTCTCAGGATACCGATGACCACCAGCCCCGCCAGCAAAAGACCAAACCGGGAAAAGTCTCCGCCCACAAAGGATTCGTTGATGATGAGCTTTGTGATCTGGGGCGTGAGCATCTCCAGAAGGACAGCCAGGATCAGGCTGACAACGGCAAATATGTAACTTTTCCAGAATGGGAGAACATAGCTTTTTAATTTTTTCAAAACAAAATCCGCCTCCTGTCTTCTCGGGTTTCATGTAGGGATCGTAAGATGATTCGGAAGCTTTTGCCCTGTCCTGGGCCAGACAAAAAATAAGCCCGGACAATTACTGCCCGGGCCTGAAAGCTCTTTCCGAAATCACGCTGCCGCAGCATAAGAGATGCAAACGGACGCATGGGATCACGTACGCGAAACCGAGGTAATTGAATCAAAAATACATTTGAAATTGTTTAAATCTTCAAATCTGTAACCAGTCATCTTCATTACCTCACTTTCTTTTATATTTTCGGAGGGTGACTAAGCCGCCGATAAGTGTTATTTAAGCACAATATCATTGTACTGTCAACTGCTTTCTGAAAAAATTGTCTTCTGAAAAAAAGTTCCGACAGATCAGGGTCTCTGTCCCATGCCGCCCTCCAGTGTCAGGGTTTCACCTGACATATACTTGAAGTCCGGGGAGGCGAGCTGTACGCAGACGCGTCCGATCTCCGCCTCGGAATCCCCGTAATGTCCCATGGGAGGCATGTGGACATTGGCCTTGAAGGCTTCGGGATTTGCCTGGGACCAGCCCTCCAGCATGGAAGTCCAGGCGAGCGGGCAGACTACATTGACATTGATGCCGTCCGGTCCCCATTCGGTGGCAGCAACTCTGGTAAGTCCGCGGATCCCCTCCTTGGCAGCGGCATAGGCAGCCTGGCCGAAGTTGCCGAACAGGCCTGCGCCGGAGGCGAAGTTGATGACAGAACCCTTTGTCTCCTTCAGGTAAGGGTAGCAGGACTTCATATAATAGAAGGCAGCGTAAAGCCCGGAGTAGAGGGCAAGGTTGAACTGGTCTGTGGTGGTGTCGGCAAGCTTTACGCCGGAAGCGGAAGCCTGCGCATTGTTGATCAGGACATCGATGCGGCCGAAGGCCTTGATCGTCTCTTCAACGACCTTCTGCACTACCGGCTCGGAGTCTTCCCCGGCGTTTACGTCGGCCTGACAGCAGAGAACCTTTACGCCGTAAAGGCGCTCCAGCTCCTCCTTCGCCTCCTCCAGCTTCTGCACGTTGCGCCCTGTGAGCACGAGATTTGCCCCCTCCTTGGCAAAGGCGGTAGCAATGCCGTAGCCGATGGAGCCGGGCCTGCCGTCTGAGAGTGGTCTCGGCCTTCCCCCGCCGGTGATGATGACAGTTTTATTGTCAAAGTTTCCCATAAGTAAAAACCTCCTTTTGATAAATTTGGTATGATTATACTATATAAAAACGAAAAAGAAAAGAGTAATTGATGTTAAGCTGGCTTTCACACAAAATAGCCGAAAAATAATGCAAAATATCTGTTTATGTGGTATGATTGTGACGCAATATCAAAAAAATAAAAGGCGGAAGAAGGCAATGTCATATCAATATATTTCAGAGGATCGTCTGGACTGTCACAAAATCCACGAGACTCTCGATTTAAAGTCAGCTGCAGTCAGATTTCTCCATGAAAGTTGTGAAGATTTAAGGTTTGACGCCGGGAAAGAAAGGATCGAGCGGGCGGAAAACAAAAAACTGGGCAGGAGCATAGAAGCGAACCAGATCGACTACAATATGCAGATGGATGTGGACCGGCTGTGTCTGGAGAATGCGCTGAAACGTTTCCTGGATTCCGGATCGGCCCACGATGCATTCGACGTATATTTCTGCTATCTGGAAATGTTTGTGGGCAATTACGGAAGCACCAGAAGAATGATAGAGATGCTTTCCGAATTTGAAGTAAACGGAAGCTCGCTCCTGATGAAGCACAGAGACCACTATTCCCACTCTGTGTATGTCTTTGCCCTTGGACTGGCAATCTATGAGACGAATGCAGCATACAGAAAGACCTATGAAAAATTTTACGGGTTCGAGGCAGGGAAAGATGACAAGGGACACAGGGCTGCCCATCATTTTCTGGAATTCTGGGGCCTGACCTCTCTTTTCCATGATATCGGGTACCCCTTTGAATTACCCTTCGAGCAGGTAGAGTCCTATTTTGAGGTAAAGGGAGAGAAGAGAAAAAATAATCCGTATGTCGCCTATATCGGAATGGAAAAATTCGTGGCCATTGAGGCGGATGCGCAGGAGCTGCTGAAAAAGCTCTATGACGGAAGAACCTTTGCCGATACAAATGAACTGTTTGCCTTTGATCTCGCCGAAAAGCTGGGGAGAACCTATCATCTCACAAAGGACAGCATACAGGCGGTGCTGGAGGGAAAGCCCTCTAATCCGGACCGGTTTGGCTATTATATGGATCACGCCTATTTCAGCGCTTCTGTGTTGTTCCAGGAATTGTATGAGGCGGATAAAAAAGAAAAGAAGACAGGGATCTCAAAGCCGCGTGTGGATGCCCTGACAGCCATTATCTTACATAACAGCCTGTATAAGTTTTCCGTGGCATATTATCACGACAAAGAACTGAACAGGCCCTTTGAGATGGAGATCCATCCGCTGGCGTATATGCTCATGCTCTGTGACGAACTACAGTGCTGGGACAGGACCTCATACGGCCGGAATTCCAGGTCGGAATTACACCCGATGGACTGTCAGTTTGTCTTTGGGGAAGACCAGATCTGTGCAACTTATTTATTTGACCAGGCGGAACAGGACAAGATCTCTGACTATGAGGAAAAGTATGCCGCGTGGGATAAGCGGGATAAGCAGGCAAAACCTAAGCTCAAGGCTTACGGGGCAATGGTACATGACAACGATTTCCTGGCCGACATCAGGAGAATCCTGAACACAGATGCTCTGAACCTGAAGGTTGACACTGCGGTGCAGCCTGCCCGGCACAGGGAAAGGAAAACATTCCTGTCAGAGAGTAATTTTATCCATCTCTATAATTTCGCCGTGGCTCTGAACGGGAGATACTCCCATTCCGGGGAAGAGGACAAAAGGGAAACCATTGAGAAAATGGAGGAGGAATTCAACCGGCTTTCACTGGAATACAAGCTTTACAATATCGGACAGGCAAAGGCCTTTGCGGGCTATCTGAATGAGATCCGCTGCGTCTATACGGATAAGCCGGTGGACCTGGAACTGGTGACGGAGTTCAAGAGGGAGGACCTGGATATCATAGGCCCCCTGGAGCATGAGCGGTGGGTGCGCGAGCATAAAGCCATGGGCTGGATCTATGCGGATGACTATCAGACGAAGGAAGAACGGGAACAGAGGCGTGTCCACAGATTGATGATGACCGGCGAGGTGACAAAGGAAAGCGCGGCAAAACATTACAGCGAACTGCCAGAGGCGGAGCAGGATAAGGATATCGCACCGATGAACAGTATGCTGAAGCTGATCAGGCAGTATGACGGACTGCGGATCTACAGGCTCTGAGGAAACGCTTTAAGGGCGTTTCCTTCCATATAAAATAAACGAACCTATGAGGAGGTATACCATGAAAAAGACGATGATCGTCGATGATGGGAAGCAGGATCTGCTGGCGTGGAAGTGCTCGGAGGAGGACTTTGAATTCGGTGCACAGCTGGTCGTGCATGAGTCCCAGCAGGCTCTGTTTTTTCAGGATGGAAAGGCATTGGAGGTGCTGGGGCCGGGAAGGCATATCCTGGAGACCGCGAATCTCCCCTTCCTGCGGCAGCTGACCAAGCTCCGCTACGGCAGGTATTTTCACTGTGAGGTCTATTTTGTAAACCATGCAGTGCAGATGTCGGTGCCCTGGGGAACCAGGGAACGGGTCAACGCCATACTGGAGGTGGAGGACGGAAAAGCGCTGCCTCTGAGCGTGGGGGCGAGCGGGACGATGAACCTCCAGGCAGATCCGGAACAGGTGCAGAAAATGCTGACCTATCTGTTGGGAACCGGTACGGAGCTGAGCCGGAGCAGGCTGCAGGAGCAGTTCGGCAGCATGCTGAATACTTTCATCAAAACCTATCTGGCTTCCGTTCTGCAGGAGCAGAAGTTCAATGCCTTTTCGCTGGACCAGCACCTGCAGGATATCAGCAGTGCCCTGAAACAGAAGCTGGCGCCGGAGTTTGAAAACTACGGCCTGATCCTGCGCGAATTTTATGTCAACGCCTTTGCCCTCCCGGAGGACAATCATGCCTTCCAACAGGCACGTCTTCTCTATGAACAGCGGTATGCCCAGCATGGACAGCTTGACCTGGAGATGGAACTGGAGCTCAAGAAAGCCGAGCAGGAGGCAAGGCTGGCCGAGATCCGCAGGCGGACAACGCTGACCGAAGCCAACACCCAGGCGGAGGCAACTGTCATCACAGCCCAGGGGCAGGCAGCGCGGCGAAATCTCGAGGGGATCACCTCCGTACAGGAGCATCAGTTTGACACTCTCAACCGCATGGTGGAAGGCGGCGCCGCAGGAGGCGGGGACGGAGGCACCTCCCCGGGAAGCAATGCAGGCAATATGGCCGGTATCTTCGGCGACATGATGAAGATGGGTGTCGGAATGCAGATGATGAAGGATATGGGCGGCATCATGAAGGATGCCATGGGGAATGTCAGCCAGCCCGGCGGCACTCTGACAGGGGGGACGCCCCAGCCGCAGCAGGCGCAGACCCAGCAGGTCCAGGCTCCGACTGCCCAGCCCGGCGGCTGGACCTGTACCTGTGGACAGACGAACCCTGAGAGCAATAAATTCTGCGGAGGCTGCGGGAAACCGCGCTCTGTGGAGTGGACCTGTCCGGACTGCGGTACGGTCAATCCGGCCGGCAACCGCTTTTGCGGAGGCTGCGGAAAAGCAAAAGGAGGTGCATCCGTATGAAAAGGGAAATCAATCGGCTCAGTCTCATCGCCGGAACCATTCTTGTCTTTGTGGTATACAGTATCTGCCTGTTCTTGCTTGCGGATCTGGGCAGGGCTGTTTTTTGGATCGGCTATCTCTTTACGCTGGCGGCTTTTGCCCTGGGCGATGTCATCCTCTGGTTCAAGCTTGTAGACCCGTTTGACGCCAGAAGCTTCTTCTACCAGTTCCCGGTCTCCAGACTGTGCTTCACCCACGACGTTCTTGCCATGATCCTGGGTGCGGTATTTGCAGCTCTTCCCGGGGTGCAGGTAAAAATTGTATTTATTGTGGAACTGATCCTGTTGGCGGCCTTTCTCATCATTGATGTCTACAGTCTGATGGGAGTGCAGAAGGCTGCGGACATGCAGCAGGAAAAGACTTCAAAGATCGCGGATTTCAGGCTGATGGAAAGCCGGTTGAGGACCATTGCCCAAAACTGTGATGCAGCGGTCCTCACGGAAAAGATCAACCGGCTTGCCGAGGATTTTCACTTCTCGGATCCCATGAGCAATGACGAGGTGGCCCGCCTGGACCGGGCGTTGTACCAACAGATCTCAGACCTGCAGGAACTGACGGAAAAAGGCAGGCTGGAAGAGGCTCTCACCTGCGTCCGGGAGATGGACAGCAGTCTGAAGACCCGGAACCGGATATGTAAGACAGCCCACAGTGAAAGGTCGTGAGAAGGATGGGACAAAAAAAGATCAAATGCTATAGCTGCGGCGGGGATGTGCTCATCGGAGCGGATTCCCACATCGGCATCTGCTCCTGCTGCGGCGCGGAGATCCCTGTCCCGGATGAGGGCTTTTCCGCGGTGGAGGCCTATTCTGCCGCCAATGAGCTGTTGAGCCAAAGCCGCTTTGAGCAGGCGAGGGACATATTTCAGGATATTCTGGCGGAGGCGCCCTTTGAGGCTGCCGCCTACTGGGGCTTTGCCGTCAGTGAGTACGGAATTGAATATGTGGAGGACCCGGCTACCGGAGAAATGCTGCCGACCCTGCATCGATTGTCGCTGGAGGAGTTCAGCAAACAGGATTATGTGAAAAAGGCCATCGAATATGCTCCGGACTATGAAACAAAGCAGTTTTATGAGACGAGCAGCAGGCTCATCGACTCGATCCAGTCCAAAAGCCTTGAGATTTCTCAAAAGGAGGAGCCCTATGACATTTTCATCTGCTATAAGCAGACGGAGGAGGGCGAAAAACGTACGGCGGACAGCCGTATGGCGGCGGATTTCTACAGAGAACTGACCCGCCGGGGCTACAAGGTTTTTTTTGCCGAGCAGACTCTCTCGGTGGGTGTGGAATATGAGCCGAGGATCTATGCGGCGCTGCAGAGCGCGAGGGTCATGATCGCCATCGCTTCCAAGGCGGAATATTATCGGGCGGTCTGGGTACAGAATGAGTGGAGCAGATACGCCGACCTGATCCGCAGGGACAAAGAGAAGGGCGTGGACGGACGGCTTCTCATTCCCATGTTCCGGAATATGTCCAGGGAAGATCTGCCAAATATCCTGCGGGATATGCCGGAATATGTGGACATGGACAGCCTCGTGAACCCGAGACAGGAGCTTTTGAGACTGGTGTCGGAGCATTTCAGCCGGGGCCTGGACGAGGAGGACTCGAAGCTGCGCCGTCAGGTACGGGGATCGGCCGGACCGATCCGCATGCAGGAATCGGCGGAGAAATACCGGACCAGAGGGACGATATCTCTCGTAAACGGGGAGTTTGACGAGGCAAAGGAGATGTTTGGGAAAGCGATGCATATGGAGCCGTCCGGGGAAGCTGCCCTGGGGCTTATGATGTGCAGCCTTAAAATCCCCGGCAGGGAGGCCCTGCATCGGTATGACCGGGATATAAGGAACGCCAAGTACTTCAAACAGGCTCTGTCTTACGCCTCCGATGCGGAGCGCGCAGAGTATGAAAAAATCGCGGAAAATTGTCTGGAGAATCAGCGCTGGAGCGGCATCTGTCAGAAAAAACGCAGTGAGTGTGAAAATGTCGTAAAGTCCCTGGCGGAAGAGGCGCAGACACAGACCCTGTGCCGGGAAGCGGAGGCGAGATGTCAGACGATCCTCACCCAGGCGGAGAAGCTGATCAAGGCAAAGGAGTGGCTGCAGAAAAATGGCAGGACGGTCAGACTGACTGAGTTATATCTTGTGGGTGCCAATCTGATCCCGGCCTTTCTGCTTGTCCTGTTTGGATTCCTCGAAGAGAACTTCCCGCAGCTTCCCTTTCCCAGGATAGGTTCTTCTGCGGCAACAGGCGTTATGGCATTTGTATCTATGATCCTTCTGTTCCTGCTTCTTGGGCGCTTTGAGACTTTTCGGGGCGGAGTCCTCAGATTCCTCTTCCGCCTCGCGATCAGCTATGGGGTTCCGATGATCGTTTTTGCGATAGCGGTGGAAGCCGAACATTCACTGGCCTACCTGGTTGTCTGTGCGGTCGGATGTCTGATCTTCTACCGGGCAGACGGCGGCAAACTGTACGCTGACAGGCGTCTGGTAAAGGCGGGTCAGGATCTGATGCCGACAGGGCTTTATCAGGAATTGTCCGAGCAGCTGAAACAGGGGGCGGACAGGGCTCTGGAAGAAAGGACAGGGGAGTACAGACAGTATTATCAGGCGGATGCGGATTGGGAGACCGCCTGCAGGGGGTGGAAGGATACCCTGTATGAAAACAGTCTCGGCATTCTGGAGAAGGCCCGTGCAAAGGCACAGGAAGCAGCCGCCAGATAAATAAGTCAAAGAACAGGAGAATGACAATGTTACATATTTATTGTCCTATCTGTCACGGCAGACTGGTCCTGGAGCCGGGGCAGACGGAGGCGGTTTGCGAAAACTGTCTGAATGTGGTACCTATTCCCCGGGGCTATACAGAGGAGGAGAGCGCTTTCAACTATGCCATGGAAGCGCGCATCCGCCGGGACTTTGCGGCGGCTGAGGCCGCCTATACCGATATCTTAAAAAGGAAGCCGGACTCTGCGGCGGCTCTTTGGGGAAGGGCTCTGAGCCGTTACGGCATAGAATATCAACCGACATCAGATCAGCAGTACCGCCTGGTGTGTCATCAGGCAAAGCTGTCTGATTTTTCGGGGGACAAGGATGTCAAAGCAGCGATCAGAGCATCGCAGGGGGCCGAGTTGGAAGGTTACCTCCAGGAGGCGAAACGTATCTCGTCCCTCCAGGCTGCTGTGTCCCGGTATGCCGCGGTCACAGCGCCCTATGATGTGATCATCGCCTGCGGCAGCAGCCAGTCCAGGACCTGGGCTGAAAAAATCCGGACGATCCTCAATGCCGCCGGCTGCCGGACCTTCTGCCCTGCGGTGGAACTGGCGTCAACCCCGGAACAGGAACGGGAGCCTATGCTCTACCGCGCCTTCTCCACTGCGCACACGCTTGTCCTGACTGCTGTCGGGAAGGAGGCGTTCTCACAGGAGCTGTGCTTTGATGCGGAGCGGTTTCTGTATCGAAAGGCTGAGTTAGAGAGAAAGGCTGCAGGTCAGATACCGCAGACGATCGTCGCCTTTGAGGGGCTCGACGAATACGCGGACATCCCGGACAGCATCTTTGACGGGGCGGATGAGAGGCTTTCTCTCGCAGATCCCGATTTTGCGAAAACCATCAGTGATATGGTAACCGGGAAAGGGGAGGATTACAGGTCGGCGCTTCGACAGGAAGCCTCCGGACATGAGAATTTTCAGTATTCCAACCTGATCAGCAGTGCCAGACAGGCTCTGGAGGGGGAAGACTTTGACGCAGCGATACAGCTCTACGAACAGATCCTGAACTATAATCCCAGGGAGAGCCAGGCCTACTGGGGGCTTTTGCTGGCGGAATACGAGTGCAGGAACGAGGATGAGCTGATCGAATTCGGAGAGGAAATCTCTTCCGAGAGCAATTACAAAAATGCCTTGGAATTTGCCACGGAGAGAGAAAGGCAGACCTACCGGGCGGTGGAGGCCAAGGCCTCGGCTGAGGCGGAGCGTGCCCGCAATCAGGAGCTTGAGGAGAAGCGGCTGGAACAGGAGCAGGAGGCGAAGCGGGCCGACAAGGAGAAGGAGGTCGCCGAAGCAAAACAAAAGAAACAGGAAGCGGAACGCCGGGAAACCGGCAGGGGACGTCAAAGAATGCTGGCTTTTGCCGTGATACTGGTGATCCTCGCTGTGGCAGGCGTCAACTTATATCAACGATATGCTGCCACGACAGGGGTGCTGGTAAAACAGTACAAGGAGGCCAGGAGCCTGTACAATGCAGGCAATTATGCAGATGCCGCAGATGCCTTTGAGAAGCTTGGCGACTACAAGGACAGTGAGGATATGTATCAGCAGGCGAAATCCCGGTATGCGACAGAGAAATACCATCAGGCCCTGAATGCCGGGGAAGAGATCAGCGGGCGCGCCGGTGCCGTGAGTACTCTGAAGGCCGTGGAAGCCTATATCCCGGAAGCTAAGACAACTCTGGACCAGTGGCTGGAAGAAGGCGAGGAATACTACGATAACAACGGGGGTGACTACACTGCCTTTCAGATGCTGGCGGGATTCGGCACAGAATCACAGGCCTATGTGGAAGTATGGCGGGCAGCCCTTGCGGAGGGACTCATCGCCGCCAGTCAGGACTATGATGCAGCGGCTATTCTTCAGGAGGACGGGACTTTACAGTATACCGGCTGTGACGGTCTGTCCTTTGAGGAGGGAGCTGCCCGGTCGGTGAGCATAAGCTTTTTCGGAGACTCGGCTGCGGTTGTGCGCGCAGACGGAACGGTATATGTCACAGGAGCGGTGGCTGACCTGGCGGATGTGTCCGGCTGGAGCAATGTCTCCAGCGTGCAGGTCACCAGTGAGACTGTCATCGGTCTTACGAAGGACGGCATTCTGCTCTCCTCGAGGGACGGCGTGCTGGCCTCGGACATCAGGCAGTTCGATTTTAACGGAGATCAGGTGATCGCAGCACGGCTGGACGGAAGCGTTTACTGCTCGGACAGCGAGGTGGAAGCGGCGCTTGGAGATTGGAGCAATGTGGCATGCATTGTCATGGATGGAAGCACTCTGGAGGATGCCAGGGTTTTAGCAGCTACGGAAGACAACGGACTGCTCCAGTTTGGCTGTGACTTTGGCGACCATTCGGAGAAGGATGTTGTGGCTCCTGTCAGATCGGGGACCGGCGACCTTTCGTATATAACCTTTGACAGTAAGTTTTTCCTGATCGCCTTTGGGGATCCTGTGGATATCACGGTGACAAAAGGGGGAGATCTGAACGGCATTGTCTACGGAACTGACACCCAGGATATTGAACTGAGGAAGTTTATCCGGGACACGGATCCTGTAGGCATTCCCAATCTGTCAGAATAAAAGGAAGGAGGAAACGCATGTGCTGACATATATATGTACCCAATGCGGTTCACAGATCACGGTGGAGGATCAGACACGGATCGGAACCTGTCCCGTCTGCGGGGCGCTCTTTGTACTGCCCAATCAATTTCCGCAAAAGCAGAATCTGTACCGGCTCGCAGGAGAGGCCAGAAAGGCCGGAGATTTCGACCGCGCATTGAGCTATTACAGCCGGATCCTGAAGGTGGATGCTACGGAGGCAGAAGCCCACTGGGGGTATCTGCTGAGCAAATACGGCGTGGAGGTCTCTCAGGATGCGGCCACGCTCAACCAGATTTTCTTCCACCGGATGGAGCACGGTTCGTTTCTGGAAGATCCGAGCTATGAGAAGATGATCACCTACTGCCCGGCGGAGGCGAGGTATTATTATGAGGGTCTCTCCCGGCGCATCGAGGAAAGACACAGCAAAATGCTGGAGCTTTCCAGGAAGATGGGTGTCTATGACATATATGTAAATTGTATCGAGGAGCCGGGGACGGAGGGCTACATGCTGGCAAACCAGGTGGGAAAGGCCCTGGACGACGCCGGATACCGGGTATTCCTGCCGGCTACCATGCTTGGCAGCCTTTCGCCCGAGGAAAAGAATCTCCGGGAGATGGCAGCGGCGGAGAAAGCCACTGCCATGCTGGTGGTGGTGACTCCGGGCACACCGGTGGACAACAGAAGGTTCCAGGCTGTCTGGAAGCGGTTTTTCGCCTACAGAAGGCAGGATGCAGGAAGAAAGATGCTGTCGGTCTATCAGGGTCTGCGGCCGGAGCAGCTGCCTCTGGAGCTCCAGTCTCTGCAGTCGCTGGAATGCAGTGGAAGGGATTTCAGGGAGACGGTTGTCGCAGAGATCAACCGGATGTTCGGCAGACAGACCCGTGAGTCGGGCCTTACCAGAAAGATACTGGAGACACTGCACAAGGGCGAGGCGCTCTTAAAAAGGAGAGATTTTTCGGGAGCTGCAGAACAGTTCCGCCGCGTGCGCAAGCTGGATGCCGAGGAAGCCGGGGCACACTGGGGGCTTGTCCTGGCGGCCACAGAGAATCTGAAAAAGCCAAAGCTGAGCCAGGAGCTGGACACCGATTATCAGCGCGCCCTGCAGTTTGCACAACCGGAACAAAGGGACAGATTCCGGCAGTCGATGAGTGAGCTGATGACGGAACCTGCCTGGAAGGCTTTGTGTGACTGCACGGATTCCCTGAGGCTGACAGATGTGTCGCATGAGCAGAAGGTCATAGAAGCCGTCGAAAGGGTACGTCTCTATATGCCGAAGGAGGATGAGAGACTCGCTCAGATTGACGATTATTATAAAAGAAAAGAGCTGCAGCAGGAGATCAGCGAGGTCCTGGAAGGCTACAACAGGCGGGATACAGCGTTGGAACCTCTCTTTGCCGAACAGGTAAAGGCGGAGAATGAGGTGAAGGGCACGGGCGGCTTTAAAAGTTCGTTTTTGAACATTGCCCCGATGCTTAGTTACATTTTGACGGCATCCCTTATTTTCCTGCTGGCAGCGCAGGTTGTGATGACCCTGCATTTCAGCTATACGCTGGATTATACAGGCAGTGTCTATAAGTTTGCACGACTCCTGTTTATCGTCGGCGTTTTGCTGCTGGCAGGTTGTCTGGTACTTTTTGCTTCCGGGGAAGAGAAACGCATCATATTGACTCTGATCGCGCTGGCCTCTGCCGTAGGGATCATCTATGCTTACAGGCATCATACCAAGCAGACCTGCCTGTACATGATCCTGGTGCCGGCGCTGGCGCTTTTGATACTGCGGCTTTTTACTGTGATCTCCCTGCACACGATACAAAAGAGCGTAGACAGGCTGCGCGCCGCGAAGGAGAGACTTGAGTCGGTAGACGGCCAGATCCGGGCGGCATATCAGGACAGGATCCGGGAGCTGTACCTCAAATACGGCATGGAGCCCAGGGAGGCGCCCGACTATCAGCTCAGCCATTCCGAGGGCTTTTCAGACAAGATCGAGGTGCCAAAGAACATAAAACCCGCCGCTTATCTTGCAAGGACGGTGGTCTTGTACGCGGCTGTCATCGCCGGTGTCACGCTGATCTCCAATTTTATTTACGCGAGAGGCTGGAAGGATATTGTGAGTATGGCGCCTTCGGGCTACCATGTGGCTGCCCTGAAGAGCAACGGAACTGTCGTGGCAAACGGACTGAGTGACCAGGGGCAGTGCGATGTGGGCAGATGGAGGAATGTCGTGCAGCTGGTGACAGGAAGAAAATTCACCGCAGGGCTGAAGGAGGACGGCACTGTCCTGGTGGCCGGGGGCTCAGGGCATGAGTTCGACTCTGTCAGCGAGTGGACCGACATTGTCTCCCTCGCTGCCTCCAATGACCACCTGGTGGGACTGAAGAAGGACGGAACCTGTGTGGCGGCAGGGAACAATGATACAGGTGCGTGCAATGTGCAGGATTTCAGGAATGTCGTCCAGGTCAATGCGATCTCCGGCAGCGACTGTTCGATAACGGTTGTCGTCACAAAGGACGGCACGCTGAGGTGCACCGGCTATGGAGGCTGGGGCAGTATCAGTGATTGGATGCAGAAGAAAACCGGTTCCGGTGAGGGACAATCTCGGGTTGCCAGACTGTACGGAAGACACGCTGCCCTGATCGCAGTCACCGACAGCGAGGAGAGCCTGAGTATCGGCTCCGACTATTACCACCAGCTTTCTCAGACAGAAGACTGGGATTTTACAGAGATCGAGGATGTCTGGGTCTGCAATTCCACGCTGGGCTTAAAGAAGGACGGGACAGTGCTGTACGCCGGGGAAACAGCAAACTTTGCATCGCATGTGGCTGACTGGAAAGATATCACTGCGATCAGCGGCTGTGTTGACCATGCGCTGGGACTGTGCGCCGACGGCACAGTGGTCGCCGCCGGTACCAACCATGTGGGCCAGCTGGAGACGGACAACTGGGAGGATATCGCCCAGATCTATACAGGAGACCTGACCTCTTTCGGAGTCAAGTCCGATGGCACAGCGGTCGCAGCAGGCTACGGTCTTGGCGGAATGACCTATGTGGCGCCCAAAACGCCGCTCGGCCTGCTCGAGTTCTGGCTGAGTGCCTTCCACTGGTAAAGGGATATTTACCCGGATGGCGATTCATAAGACATACCCCCAAAAACCCCTGCATAGATTGTAAAAACAAACTATGCAAGGGTTTTTTCATGAAAGA